>JBEKCN010000893.1:0-2822 GCA_050014855.1 Streptosporangiaceae bacterium
ACGTTCTCGCTCGGACGGGCGGACGAGCTGGCGCCGGGCCGATCGGCCCAGTTGCTGCTGGCCCTGGCCGGCCTGCTGGATGGGCACGGCATTCCCGAAACTATCCTCATGGCTCCTGCGGTAGGCGATTTCCTCGCGGGTGGCGGTGACGTCCCGGCCAGCAGCGAGAGCGCAGGCGCGGCGCTGGCTGCGCTGGAACAGGCCGGCCTGCTGACCGTCGAACCGGTGACCGCACCGCCGACGGTCCGGATCAGCCCGGTGCTGCAGGCGGCGCTGCGGGCCGCGATACCCGAAGGCATTCGGGATCAAGCGGCGCGTTCGGCCGCGGACGCGCTGCTCCAGGCCTGGCCGGAGCGGGAGCAGCCTGGCTGGCCTGCCTCCGGCCTGCGATCGTGCGCGGCGACCCTCCTGCGGATCACCGGGGACCGGCTGTGGGACGGCGGCTGCCATCCCGTGCTGGTGCGGGCGGGGGACAGCCTGGACCGCGCCCGCCTGACCGAACCCGCGGTGGACTATTGGCGCGACCTTGCCACGCCGAGCGGCCGCTTGCTCGGCGGCGAGCACCCGGATACGGTACTCGTCGGCCGACGGCTGGCCGACGCCTACCTTGCGGCCGGACGCGCGGCCGACGCCATCCCGTTGTCCCAGTGGGACCTCGACAGGCTGACCCACGAGCTCGGGCCGGATCACCGTGACGTGATCGAGGCGCGGCGCCGCCTGGGCCACGCCCTCGTGGCGGCACTCCAGGTCCCGGCTGCGATCACCGTCCTGGAACGCACGGTGGCCCAATTCGAGCAGGTCTGCGGGCTCGGGCATGCCGACACGCTCTGCGCGCAGGACGAGCTCGCCGCGGCCTACCTGGCCGCGGGCCAGTACTCAGACGCCATCCCCCTCTACCGGCGCACGCTGGCCGACCGGGAACGCGCCCAGGGAGCCCGGCACCCGCAGACGATGACGACGCGTCACGGCCTGGCCGACGCTTACCTCGCCAGCGACCGAGCAAAAGAGGCAGTCGCGGCCTACAGGCGGGTGGTGGCCGACCGGGAACGCGTCCTCGGGCCCGATCACCTGGACACCCTTAGGGCGCGGAACAACCTCGGCGACGCCTACCAGAAGGCGGGCAAGCCGGCGGCGGCGGAGCTGGCCTGTGAGCAGGCCTGGGCCGGGTTCGAGCGGGCGCTGGGCCCGCGTCACCCTGATACGCTGCGAAGCCGTGCGAGGCTGGCCCAGGTGTACCGCCAGCTCGGGCGCTATGGCAACGCCCGCGCCCTGCTACGTGACACAGCCGACCGCCTGCAGGCCATCTTGCCCGATGGCGATCCGCTGATCATCGAACTGCGCCAGAGCCTGGCCGACATTGGCGAGGAGTAACTCCCACGGAGGAAGCGCGCCCCGGCGACGGCGACGGCCCGAATCCGGCAGTGACCTTCACTCCTCTGAGCATGGCGCACAAGCATGACTATGCGCAGATGTGCGTGAAGCCCAGGAAGTCGAACGTCTCGGGCTGCCGATGGCGGGGAAAGGAGCGGTTCCTACCAGCTTAGGTTGGCAGGTTCTCGGTGCATGTGCAGGTGACCTGGCGCCTTCTCAGTGATCCGGCGAGTAGCAGCCTTGCCGTGGGCATCACTTGGTCGTGTTTGTTCGGGGCGCTGTCCTGGGTGGGCCTGGTTGCCCGGCAGGCGGTCAGCGTTCTGGTTCCTTCTTCAGTCCGGCCATGAGGCGGGCATGGCTTCCGATTTGCCCAAGGCGCTGTCCGGTTCAGCTTGCGGTGGCCGCGAGCGGCCAGCCGTAAAAGCCGTCCAGGGCCACGGTGGCGTTGGCCTGGCGCAGCGAGTCGATCGCCGTGTAGGTGATGCGGAAGGTATCGGTCTCGTGGTGTACCACGGCGGGCCTGGGGGTGGCGACCTGGCTGCCGTCTGGCCAGTCCCTGGCGCGCAGCCCGGCGGGCGCGCTGTAGGCGTCGCTCTGGGTGAGGTTCCCGATCACCCAGTAGCCGCGGCCGCCCGCTAGCGGCAGCGCAAGCGTCGGACCGGCAGCCGGGGTGAAGCGCCCGGCGAGGCTGACCCCCCTTCGCCGGTCCTGCCTGATCCAGGTGGCGAACTGGGCGGGCACCGAGCCCGAGCCGGCCAGGAAGTCGTTGACCGCGAACGGTGATGCCGCCGAAGCCGTCTGCGCGACCCCGGTGGCGGCGCTGGTCAGAACCCGGGCCAGGTCGGGGGTGTAGCTACCGGGCGCGAGCACGGGCGGCGCGGCGGGGGGCGCTCCCTTGGTACACAGGGCCGGCCAGCCCGTGCCGCCGGGATGGCTGATGGCCGCGGCCAGCTTCCACCGGCCGCCGGTGCGCTCGAACACCATGGCCACGGACTCCATGCCCGTCCAGAGATCGAAGGCGTCCGTGTCGGCGTAGGCCACGAAGACGGCAGGGCTGCCGGTGTGACAGGGGACCGTGATCGACACGCCGGTGAGCTGGAACGCCTCCCGGTCCGCGTTGGCCGGCAGGCTCGCCCGCCGTTCCTCGGACAGGTAGATGGTGCGCATCTGGCCGGTGGCGACCTGATCGAGCCCGGCGAAGTCGTTGCGGGTCCACATCTGGCTGGTCGTGTCCAGCCAGTTCATCACCGCCGCCCCTTCCGCCGCGGTGCGGGACGAGGCGGGCGGCGCCTTGACCGCCGGGGCGCCTGCCCCGCCGCATCCGGCAACGGTCAGGCCGATCCCGGCCAGGGCCATTCCGGTCAGCAGGACGATCAGCGGCATAGTCCCCCGGACTCGCCGCGATCTTCCGGTGTGATTCATTGCCGCGTCCTTCCGCTCGGACCGGGATT
>JBEKCN010000894.1:0-2821 GCA_050014855.1 Streptosporangiaceae bacterium
CCCGCGGTAGGACGGGAACCAGTCGCGGTTCTCGACCGGCTTCCGGCCGCGCGCGATGGCCCAGGCCCACGGCTGGCGCACGCTGAGCAGCTGCACGTTTCCTCCCACGACCGGCTCAGCAGGGCACCGTCGCCCGGTTACCGGTCTCGTGTTTAGCCTGTGAATATTTGTACTCTGTTGGGGCCTGATGGGATTGGGACTCCACGCAGAAAAAAGGTTATAAATTCCATCGATGTCACTTAGCGCAGCCGGCCCGCGGATTCGGCCAGGACAGCGCATGGGCCGGTAACTTCGAGTAGTTATCCTTCTGCGTACCGTCAACGGGGAGCGCCTGATCCGAGGGGCTGCGACTCACGAGGGTGCTTTCCGTGCCGGTGGCCTCGATGGCCTCGGTGGCCTCGGTGGCCTCGGTGGCCTCGGTGGCCTCGATGGCCTCGATGGCCTCCGTAGTCTCCCTGGCCTCGCGGTCCGGCAGGAGCTTCGCGCGGCCCGCGAGCAGGCCGGCCGTCAGCTCTACGCCGCAGATGAGCAGCAGCAAGATGACCGGAACCGTCCACCCCCCGGTCGACGCGCGCAGGAAGCCTACCGCGAGCGGGCCGGCCGCCGAGATCAGATAACCGACGGACTGCGCCAGCGAGGACAGCGACGCGGCGGTGGCCGGGTCGGGCGCTCGCGCCATGGTGAAGAAGATGGCCAGGCCGAGCGCCGCCCCCTGGGCCGCGCCGAGAAGCAGCATCCAGACGGCGGCCGACCCGAGCGGGGCCCACAGCGAGCCCGCCAGGCCGCCCGCGGTGACTGCCACCACCGGGACGACCAGGAGCCGCTGGTCGGTGACGCGCTGCGCCAGCACCGGGGTGCTCAGCGAGGTGAGCAGGTTGCCGAAGCCCAGCACGGCCAGCAGGGTCCCGGCCGCCGCCGCGCTATCCCCGCGGTCCCGGAACAGTTCCGGCAGCCAGGAGATGGCCGCGTAGTAGAGCAGGCTCTGCAGGCCCATGAAGGCGGTGACCTGCCACGCCAGCGCGTGCCGGTGGACACGGGCCCGCGGGCGGGCTGGCCCGGTGCGAGGCTGGGCTCCGGGACGCGGCACCCGGCGGCGGTAGCGAAGCTGGGTCATCCAGATGAGCGTGGCGGCCACGGCGGGCAGCCCCCACAGCCCGAGCGTCACCCGCACCGAGCCGCCGGTGGCGTCGTAGAGCGGCACGCTGATCAGCGAGGCGATCACCGCCCCGGTGGACAGGCTGGTGAGGTAGATGCCGATGAGCAGCCCGGCCCGGGCCGGCCAGCGCCGCTTGATCATGCTGGCCAGCAGGACGTTCATGATGGCGATCGCGCCGCAGGCCACGATGGTGCCGGGGAACAGCATCGCGGCGGGCAGCGCGCCGCGCAGCAGCAGCCCGGCCGACACCAGGATGAGCGCGCCGAACAGCACCCGCTCCTCTCCCAGCCGGCGGCTCAGCCACGCCGCGAGCCCCGAGACAGCGCCGAAGCACAGGACCGGGGTCGCGGCCAGCACGGTCACCGTGGCCGGGGACAGTCCCAGCCGTTGCTCAAGTTCGGGAAAGACGGGGGGCAGGCTGGTGATGGCGGCCCTCAGGTTGAACGCCAGCGCCGCGATCGAGATGACGAGCAGTGCGGTTTCCAGCGACCGCCGGCTGGTCCCGCGCGCGGGCGGCCCAGTGGCCGGCTGGCCGGCCACTGGTACGGCCGGCTCGCCCGCCGCCGGAAGATTAGCCATCAGCAGCCAAAACTACCGAACTGCCCGACCGGGCGAGAGATGGCGGCCCGGGCCGGGAATGCCGGACGGCCGTCTACGGCAGCAGCAGAAGCTTGCCGGTGGTGCGGCGGCCCGCCAGGTCTTCCTGGGCCCGGGCCGCCTCGGCCAGCGGGTACCTGCCGCCGATCCGGACGTCGAGCAGGCCCTCGGCCAGCCATCCGAACAGGTCGCCCGAGCGCCAGAGCAGCTCGTCCCGGTCGGCGACGTAGCTGCCCATGGTGGGCCGGGTCAGGTACAGCGAGCCCTCGTAGTTCAGCCGCTGCGGGTCGAACGGCGGCACCTGGCCGCTGGCCGCGCCGTAGAGCACCATCATGCCGCGCGGGCGCAGCGCGGCCAGGCCGTCGTCGAAGGTCGCCTGGCCGACTCCGTCGTAGACGACGTCGCAGCCGCGGCCGCCGGTCACCTCGGCCACGGCCGTGCGGAACTCGCCGTAGCCCACCACGTGGTCAGCACCCGCATGCCGGGCCAGGTCCGCCTTCTCGCCACCGGAGGTGGTCGCGACCACGATGCCGCCGCGCTGCTTGATCAGCTGGGTCAGCAGCAGCCCGACACCGCCGGCGGCGGCGTGCACGACCGCGACGTCGCGGTCGCGCACCGGGTAGGTGCTGAAGCACAGATAATGCGCGGTCAGACCCTGCAGGATCACGGCCGCCGCGACCTGCAGATCCACGCCTGGCGGAACGGGCACGGCGCGGGCGGCCGGGATCGCCGCCTGCTCGGCGTAGCTGTGCGGCACTCCCGCCCAGGCCACCCGGTCACCGGGCGAGAACTCCGTGACGCCGGCGCCGACCGCGGTCACGGTCCCGGCCCCTTCGGCGCCCGGGACCACCGGGAAGTGGGCGGGCTGGTAACCGCCAACGCCTTCGCGGGTGTAGATGTCCATGTAGTTCACGCCGGCTGCCGCGACCTGGACGATCAGCTGGCCGTCCTGCGGTTCCGGCGCGGGCTGCTCGACCACGCTCAAGACCTCGGGCCCGCCCAGCTTCTCCACGACGACCGCGCGCATGCGCACCACGCTCCCTGGCTAGAAATACACCCGCGGCGAGA
>JBEKCN010000895.1:0-2812 GCA_050014855.1 Streptosporangiaceae bacterium
CCGCATCATGTTCTCGGTGGACTACCCGTTCTCCCGCAACACCGACGGCCGCGCCTTTCTGGACGGGGCCCCGCTCAGCGAGGAGGACCGGGCCAAGATCGCGCACGGTAACGCCGAACGGCTGCTCGGCCTCTGAATATCGGCCGGAGTCGGCCGTTGTCTCTTCAATTGGCGCGGCGGCGGCCAGCGGCCGGCGATAAAGCTGGCCCCCCGCGCCAATGCAGACGTTTGCCTGGGCATGGCGCGTCACAATTATTACCAAGTCTCGGCGGCGGCTGTTGACGGGGTAGGAAACGTTAGGCAACGGTTCGCAATGGCCTCAGTGGAACACAGGCCTCAGTGGAACACAGGCCTCAGTGGAACACAGGCCTCAGTGGAACAGCAGCGGTGCGACGGAGAAATTGGGGCCGACGAGGCCTTCGGCTTGCATCAGGCTCACGATCCGGTTGAGGTGCGTCTCGTTCAGTGACGTCGGGAACTGGCCGAGGTTCACGACCGCGGACTGATCCGGGTTCAGGCTGTTGATGTAGGTGGGCAGGATCTGCTCCACATCCGCCCGGCTGGCGTCGGCCAGGGCCTGTCCCTTCGCCATCGCCGCCTGGAACGCGCGGGCCGTGTTGGGGTGCTTCTGCGCCCACGACTGGAGGGCGAAGTACCCGGAGATCGGGAAGTTGGCGGTCGGCCCGGTGCAGGTGGATATCACGGGCTGGGCACCGTTGGACAGCTCAGCCGAGGTGATGAACGGCTCGACCGCGCTGATCGCATCCACCTTGTGCTCGGCCAGCGCCGTGGCCATTTCGGTGAACGGCACCTGCACGTACGTCACGGTCTTGGGGTCTACCCCAGCCGTCTGCAGCGCCGTGTTGGCCAGCATGGTCTGAATGCTGTTCTTGGTATTGACCGCGATGGTCTTGTCGGCCAGGTCGGCCGCGCTCGTGATGTGCGAGCCCGGCAGGGCGAGGATCTCGAAGGTGTCGGTGCTGCAGGAGGTTCCGTCCACCAGTACCTTGAACGGGCCCTTCCCCGCCGCCTGAGCCTGGAAGAACGACACGTAGTTCGCCCCGGCCACGATGTCCACCTTGCCCGAATTCATCTCCGGGATCGCGTCCGGGCTGGCCGCGATGGGGGAGATGGTGACGTTCAGGCCCTCCTGCTTGAAGTACCCCTCCTGCTGGGCCAGGTACAGGCCGGCCGAGTCCACCACCGGCTGGGCGCCGACGACGATATTGGTCGTCTCCAAGTGGGCGGCGGCCGTGGCCGGTGTCGTGCTGCCACCGGACGAGCAGGCCGCCGCAGCCAGTGCCACGGCGATGCTGCCGACGGCGGCCAGGGATACCCGCCCGGCGCGGGGGAACCTCATGGTGCTCCTACAAGTGAGGGGAAAGCCGAACCGGAGGATGGCGCGCAAACAGGACATCTTTATGCGCGCAGGTCCTTACCGTATCAGCGTGGTGCGAGACGGGTGGGGGATTCCCGGGTAAGGGAGCATTTGCCGTCGGCGCAGGTCAGCGCTGGGCATGGGCCTCGCCGGCCAGCCGCCCCCGGTCGTGCAGCCGCGCCGTGCCGGCTGATTTGGGTCATCGGCCGGCCCCTGACCGCATCCGGCTGGGCTTGCCGGACCTGCCGGGCTCTGGTGTTGCGTCCTGCGCATCCCGGCCGGTATTGACGGGCGCTTCCAGCCGCGGCTGCGGCGAGCCGGGGATCCGGGCCGCGGCCGCTGTCCCGCGCAGGGCCGGGACGGTGCGCGCGGGGCTCGGTGGCCGGAACGTGCCCGGCTGGCCGCGTGGTCGGCGTCCGGCGCGGTGAGTTACGGCTAGCGGTGAGTTACGGCTAGCGGAGAGGTCGCCGACTATGCGTAAATTTACGCTCGGGCCCATGCTGCCGACGTGAATTACGGTCGCTGGTGCGCCATTTGCGGATGCTGCTGGCGGCAGCCTTTGGTGCCGCGCCGCCGGGCGGCCCCGGCCAATGAGCGGGGGTCTTGGCCATGCCGTCTTCAGCCCTGGCAGGTGCCTTACGCTGCGCCGGCCGGCTTCGGTAACTTATTTACGGCAGATGCCAAGCGGTCCCACGTAACGTCACTTTGCCGATAATGACCAGTCTAGTCAGGGTCTCTTTTCCGGCATCCAGCCTCATCATATGGCTGCCTGTCCCGAATCCGATGCGTGGAGTAATTCTCACCTAACGTGACCATCTCGTGGTTTATGGCAGGCTGTGTGTCACCGCAGCCTGAGAGGCCGGCCACGAGAGGTGCCGATGCGGGCCGCTCTCCGCTGGGACGATCATCGTTCCAGGTCGGCCGGGCCGCCCGGGGAACCGCCGGAGACCGGGAGAGCATGCCGGTGAACTGCGGTGCATCTACCGCAACCCTGGACGAAATAACTGGCAAATACGCCATGAGCGGCTGCGGGAAGATGATTATATGTCCTTACCCGTTTTGCGACCCCGACGCTCGAGTTGCCTCGGTCGTCCGGAAGTCGCCAGCTCTGTGGTGAAAGTCGTGTGGGAAAAGAGGGGTGCGATGTTGTGCGGCTTCTGTCCTAGAGGCCCGAAGGCTGTCCTCGAAACCCCTGTTCGTGTGAGGTGCGAAAGCAGTGCGTAGGCGTCCGGCGACAGGCCAGCGCGATGGGGGCGAGGGACCGGGCGCAGCCGCCGGAGCCCACGCCAGCAACGGCGCTGACGCCGCGGGAGACGGTAACGGAGGTACGGCCACATTGACCGCGGCTCCCGGTTCCCCCGGTTCGCCTGGCACCGGCGGCAGGCCCGGCGAGCCCGACGAGGTGCCCCGGGCCCCGGCCCGCCGGGGCAGTTC
>JBEKCN010000896.1:0-2810 GCA_050014855.1 Streptosporangiaceae bacterium
GCGAAGTCCATCGAAGCCATCGAGACGGTGCGCCGCATTTGCGATGAAGAACTGGGCGGCCAGGTCGACCTGGAAATCATCGACGTGCGGCAGCAGTCCGCGCTCGTCCTGCGCGACCAGATCATCGCCGTGCCGACGCTGATCAAACGGCTTCCCGGTCCGTTGCGCCGCATCGTCGGCGGCGACCTGTCCGACCCCGCCCGGTTGCGCCTCGGGCTCGACCTCGGCCCCGTCGGAGCCAGCGGCGGGCACCCGCACCCGGACGGCTAAGGTCATGGCCCGGCCGGTTCAGCAGGCCAGTAATCCAGCCCGCCCCGCGGCGGGGCAGGCCGGGGAAAGTGGTGCGGAGGGGGCCGAACTGGCCGAGGAAAGTGGTGCGCTGGGGGCCGAACTGGCCGAGGTGCGGGCCCAGTTGCGCGAAGCGTACGAGACGATCGAGGCGATCCGTAGCGGCGATGTCGACTCGCTGGTGATCGGGCCGCCCGGACAGGAACAGATCTACGCCCTCGCCAGTGCCGACCGGCCCTACCGGCTCATCGTGGCGGCGATGAACGAAGGCGCGGCCACGATCTCCCCCCGGGGGATCATCCTGGACGCCAACCCGCGTCTCAGCGCGATGACCGGCCAGGCCGGCACGCAACTGGCCGGCACCGCGGTCCTTGACCTGGTCCCCAGCGGCCACCGCGCCATGTTCGCCCGGCTGCTCGACGTCGGTGCGGGTGACAGCGCCCGGGGCGAAGTGGAGCTGAGCGGGCCCGGTGGTACGACCACTCCCGCCCTGCTGGCGGTCAGCGGCTTCGATCTTGACGGCACGCTGCTGCGGTGCCTGGTCCTGACCGATCTCACGGCGCAGCGCCGCGCCGAGACCGAGGTCCGGAGGCTGAACGCCGAGCTTGAGGTCCGGGTCGCGCTGCGCACGGCTGAGCTGGAGCGGGTGAACAAGAATCTGGAGGCGTTCACCTATTCGGTTTCCCATGACCTGCGGACACCGCTGCGGGCGCTGAGTGGTTTCAGTGCGGCGCTGGTGGAGGACTACGGTGACCGCCTCGATGAGGCCGGCCGCGGTTACGCCGGCAGCATCATGGCGGCGAGCGAGCGGATGGCCACGCTCATCGATGACCTGCTGGTGCTGTCGCGGGTCTCCCGGGCCGGCATGAACCTGGAGCCGGTCGACCTGAGCGCCGAGGCCGCGGCCATCGCCGGTGAGCTCCGGTCCGGTGATCCGGGCCGCGTGGTGCGTTTGGTTATCGCGGACGGCATCCGGGTGACCGCGGATCGCAGCCTTATCCGTACCGTGCTGCAGAACCTGCTCGAGAACGCCTGGAAGTTCACCGCGCACCGGGACGGGGCGGTCATCGAGTTCGCCGGCGCGGCGCCCGAGGAGGGCATGGTCTGCTGCAGCGTGCATGACAACGGGGCCGGCTTCGATCCCGCCTACGCGGCCAAGCTGTTCCAGCCGTTCGAGCGGCTGCACGACGCCGCCGAGTTCCCCGGCACCGGCATCGGCCTGGCCAGCGTGGCGCGGATCATCGAACGGCACGGCGGGCACACCTGGGCCGACGGCGCCGTCGGCCAGGGCGCCACGTTCTACTTCACCCTCACCGCGAAAGACCCGGCATGACGTGCGTGCGTGCGGCGGCGCCGCGGTCACGTGCCCGGCGCGCGGCTACCCGGCGGCGTGGCACCCGGGACGCGGTCACGCCGGAGGATCGGCGGCGGTCGCCTGCCGGCGGGCGGCGGCGAGCTTCTGGCGGGTGAGGCTCACGGCCTCCTCAGCGGCGGCCAGCTGGCCGAGGCTGGCCAGGCGCTGCGCGGCGAACAGCTGATCTTCCAGCTGGGCTAGATACGCCCGCTGCTCGGCCTCGGCGAGGGCCCGCTGGATGGCAGAGGCCAGGCGGGCCGGCCGGTCCTTCAGGATGTAGTCCGTGGCTCCTTTCTTGATGAGGCCGACGGCTGCTTCGTCCCCGAGCACGCCGGACCAGATGATGAACGGTATCTGCGGGCATCGTTCCTGAGCGATCTCGAGGGCCAGCTCACCGGAGAAGCCGGGCAAGTGGAAATCGGACAGGATGATGTCTGGCCGGAAGGCCGCCAGCTGTTCGGTGAATGACGCCCGGGTGTCGACGACCACGGCGGTGAAGTCCAGGCCCGCGCCGGTCAGGAGGCGCTGGGCGAGTTCCGCATCCCAGGAGTCGTCCTCCAGGATGAGGATGCGTGCCGTCCGTCCCGCTGGGTCCGCCATTTTTCCGGGCCCGGTGGCCGCCTTCCCGGGACGGCTGGCCGTCTCCGGCTCGCCGCCTTCGTGCGGACCGTTCATAGAACTCACTCCCGCTCACTCCTCAATCTGGCACGGGCTCGTTCAGGAGTAGCCAGAACAGGCCGACTGTTTTTATCGCCTCGGCGAATTCGGCGAAGTTGACCGGTTTTCTTACGTAGGCGTTGGCTCCGTTACGGTAGCTGGAGAGAATGTCTTCTTCCAGCTTGGAGCTGGTAAGAACGACCACCGGGACGAGCTTGGTCCGTTCGTCGCCCCTTATCCTGTGTAGCACTTCCAGCCCGTCGACCTTGGGGAGCTTCAGGTCGAGCAGAATAAGGCCGGGGCCCGTCGGGTCAGCGTGATCGGCGTCAAAGAGAATTTTGAGGGCCTCGGCGCCGTCGGTGGCCACACTGATCGGGTTGAGGATGTTGTTTTTCTTCAGGGCCCGGAGCGTCAGGGCCACGTCGTCGGGGTTGTCCTCGACCAGGAGGATGGGCCTCGATGTCACGTGCTTTCCTCCTCGTCAAGGGTGAAGTAGAAGGTTGCCCCGGAG
>JBEKCN010000897.1:0-4754 GCA_050014855.1 Streptosporangiaceae bacterium
CGGCCCCGTGCGGGCCGATTCCCGGCGCGGGGGTTGGTAGGGCGGCGGCTGACGGGGCGAAGCGCCGGCGCCGGCGGGGTCGCCGCCGAATGAGCGAAGCGGCGCAAGCCACCCATCTTCGGTCGGGGGCTCGTACGGACTAGCCGGGGGTGGGCGGGAGCGGGAAGAGGCCGGGTCCTCGTCCCGAGCGGCTGAAGGCTCCCGCGGGCGGAAGGAAGCCGGCGGCTCATAGGGACTAGCCGAAGGCGGCCCGGAGCGCTGCGCGGCCGCAGCGTCATCCGCAGCGGCCGAAGGCTCCCGCGGGCGGAAGGAAGCCGGCGGCTCGACCGGCCGGAAGGAAGCCGGGGGCTCATAGGGACTGGCCGGAGGCGGGCCGGAGCGCTGCGCGGCCGCAGCGTCATCCGGAGCGGCTGAAGGCTCCCGCGGGCGGAAGGAAGGCTGCGGGGGCTCGTAGGGCCGGAGCGGGGGCGGCCGTTCCGGATCCGGGGGGACCGCCGGAGCGTCCCGGGACGGCGGAGCGCCATACGGAGGAGCCGAGGGCTCAGCGGGGTCGGCCGCGTGCGGCTGGGGGGCGGCGTACTCTCCTGGCGTGGCACGCTCTCCGGGCGTGGCGTGCTCTCCGGGCACCCCCGGGCGCCCCTGGTCCGCGGCAGCAGCGGAACCGGCCTCCGGCCGGGCGCGAGGCCGGGAGATCTCCGTAGCCGAGTGCGCGCGCGGCCCGGCCGGCTCCCCGGGTGTCCCGGCGGCCGGCCCGGAAACGACGGTCGGCGGCCGCCCCGGCTCGGGGACCCTCAGGTCGGCCGGCTCCACCCGCGCGCCGAGCGCCTGGCGCAGGGCCTGGGCGAAGGCGATGCACGTCGGGTAGCGATCGGCTGGTGCCTTCGCCATCGCCTTGGCCAGCACCGCGTCGGCCGCCGCGGGCAGGCTGGGCCGGCGCTCGGACAGCGAGGGCGGCGGCAACGAGACATGCGCCCACATGACGGCCAGGTCGTCGTCCCGCTCGTAGGGCGGAGCGCCGGACAGGATCTCAAACGACGCGCACGCGAGCGCGTACTGGTCGGCGCGGCTGTCCACCGGGCGCCCTTCGACCTGCTCCGGCGCGACGTAGGCCGGGGTGCCCAGGAACTGGCCGATCGAGGTCAGCCCCGTCACAGAAAGCGACCGCTTGCTGAGGCCGAAGTCGGCCAGGTAGACGTGATCCGGCTGGTCACTGCCCGCTACCGAGTCCAGCAGCATGTTGGCTGGCTTGATGTCCCGGTGCACCAGCCCGTGCAGGTGGGCCGCGTCGAGCGCCAGCGCCACCTGCGTGATGATCCCGGCGGCCCGGTCCGGGGGGAGCGGTCCCTCGGCATCGATCAGGCTGCGCACGTCGCCGCCCTGCACGTATCGCATCGCGATGAACAGCACGCCGTCGCTCTCGCCCGCAGCGAAGATCGGAATGATGTACGGGTGGTCGACGGCCGCCGCCGCCCGGGACTCGCGGATGAAGCGCTGGCGGAACGCATCGTCCAGGGCGAGCGCGGGGGAGAGCAGCTTGAGGGCGACGTTGCGGCCCAGCTGGACATCGCGGGCGCGGTAGACGACCGCCATCCCGCCCCGGCCGATCTGCTCCTCCAGCCGGTAGCCAGCGACCTCCGATCCGACGGTGAAGCTGGCCGGATCCCGGCGTTCCCCCCCGGTCACAGCGCTCTGCGCACCTCCCTGGTCGCCGCCGCTGCCTCCGCCCCGCTGGGCTGAAGCACGAGAATTGGCCGGACCCTGCTGGCGATCCCGTCCGTTACGTCCGTAATTATTCAGCTTGACCGCCATCCCGCAACCCGCCCGTGGGTCAGTGGCCGCCGCCAGCCCGGCCCCAGGCGCCAGCCCAGCCCCGGGCGCTAGCCGCGGTGGTGGACGTCCTGCAGCCCGTAGACGGGGGCAGGAATGCCGGCCTGGCGGGCTTTGAGCTGCAGCGCGAGATAGAGGGAGTAGTGACTGCTCTGACGGCTGAAGCCGCCAGCTTCTCAGGCCGCATGTGCCTGACCAGAGCCCAGCCCGGCCCTGGCGTAGATGTTGAGCGCGCCGTTGCAGTCGGCATCCATGCTGCCGTGCACGGGCGGGTGCATCTTCGCCCGCACTGGTGGCAGTCGATACTCGTGTAAGCCGGGTTCACGAACACGACTCGCCGCTCAGCTTCTTCCGCTTTAGCTGCGAGAATGCCCGCGAACTGCGCCCAGCCCGCATCAAGGATCGAACGATTCAGGCCGCCCTTGGCGGCGGCGTTGTCCGGGAGGAACTCGCCCGGCTGATCCGGGTCCGGTTTCGGTGCGGGACGCCTGGTCATCCCGGCCGTGTTCAGGTTTTCCAGCGCGATCACGTCGCACTCGTTCACGAGCGCCCGCGCGGTCTTGTGGTGGAAGTCGGCTCGGCGGTTGCGGATCTTGCGGTGGACCTCGCCGATTTTTGCCTTAGCCCGGCGGCGGCTGGACGACCCGCGCTTCTTGCGGGCAAGTGCCTGCTGTGCGGAAGCCAGCTCATCGGCCGACTCGCGGGTGAATCTCGGGTTGGCGATTATCTCGCCATCGCTGGTGGTGGCGAACCGGGCCACGCCGACATCCAGGCCGACCTCGCGGCCAGTCGCGGGGAGCGGTTCGGCGGGCACATCGTCGCAGGACAGCACCACGTACCAGCGGCGGCCTTCGCGCTTCAGGCCAATCGTCTTAACCCGCCCCTGCACGGCGCGGTGGGCGTGGACCTTTACGTGGCCGATGCCCTGGAGATAGACGCGGCCCATGTCCGGCTTCCACCGGCAGCCATCACCGTCAGACGGCCACTCAACCGAATCCCACCGGTCCAGCGCCTTGAATCTCGGATACCCGGCACGCCTCTCGCCCGCCTTGCAGCGCCGGTAGAACGCGGCCATAGCCTTGTCCAGCCGCCGCAACGTGGCCTGCTGGCTGGAGAACGACCATCGGCCCTGATCCGGGTCCAGGCCGCGGACGTCCTTGAGCTGGGCGGACTGCTGTCCGTACCGGATGCTGACCGTCCGCATCCGCCACGCCTCGCGGCGTTCTTCGAGGGCGGCGTTGCAGAGCCGCTGGTGGTCCCGCAGGCATTGCGCCGCGCGGGACACCTGCCCCGTGGCCGGGTAGATGCGGAACTTGTACGCGCGCCTCACTGGTCGCGCTCCTTGCGCCAGGGCCGCTCATACTGCGTGTCGATGTACCGCTGCACCGTGGCAGCGCTGACCGCTCCCACCGATGCGACGAAGAACGACCGGGACCACAGCGTCGGCAGCCGGGACCGCAGGAACGGGAACTCCTCACGGAGACGGCGCGACGTGAAGCCCTTGAGCTGGTTCGCCACGTACGACGGGGAGTCTTTCGGCCTGGTCTTCACGAACAGGTGCACGTGGTCGGGCATGATCTCGCAGGCCACGATCCGCCACCCGTGCTCGGTGGCCTTGACGTCGATCAGTTCCCGCAGCCGGACCCCGACCTGGCCGCCCAGGACGCGACGGCGGTACTTCGGGCACCAGACCACGTGCAGTCCGAGGTCGTACACCCCGCCTGCTGAAACCTCCACCGCCCGAACCATAGGGCTAGTATATACGCACCGTCTGCATAACACGGAAGGAGGAGCGAGGGGGACGCGATTCCGCTGCCGCCTGAAGGCGGCAGTCCCCTCGCGCAAAACCTGATGGCGGGACTGGTGCAGGTTCCCGCCGTCGAACCAGAGCGCCTCCTGCTGGGTCACGTCCGCAAGCGGTACGAGCAGCCCATGAAGGAAAGCGACCAGCATTCCCCCGGCTGACCGCGGTCACGTCAGGGCGGGGGAACGCGCTCCGGCGCCGGTCAGCTCTTACGCTGCAGGGTGTAGCGCACGGTCTGCACGCGGATCAGGCCGTCGGCGAAGATAAAGGTGTCCAGGCCGTCGTCGACGCGGGTCACGGCGGCGTCCGCGGCCCACTCCAGGAACAGCACGTCGTCCTCGTAGATCAGCGTCTTCAGATCCCAGGCCGCCTCCGGCACGTCGGCCAGCAGCTGGGTGAACGCCGCCCGGATGCCGGCCTTGCCGCGCTTGGTCCCGGACGGCGTGATGAAGATCGCGTCGTCGGCGTAGTCAGCGACGATCTCGTCGAGATCGCCCGCGCCAAGGGCCCGGGCGTGGTGCCCGAATACTTCTTCCGGCGTGCGGGTCATGACGCTCCTCCGTCGCAGCGATGTGCTGATGACCAGCTTCGCGCGACAGCACGCACGGCGTCCAGTCCCGCGGCCGCGGTGTCTGGCCTTAGCTGCCTCCGGCGGGAACGCTCAAGCGTGCTGGCTCAAGCGTGCTGGCTCAAGCGTGCTGGCTCAAGCGTGCCTGGCTCAAGCGTGCTGGCGCAGGCGTGCTGGCTCAGGCAGCGCCGCGCCAGGCATCCGCAAGGGCTATGTAGCTGCCGATCCGGCGGTCGCGGTCCAGGCTGGGGGTCACGACGACGATCTCGTCGGCCTGGGCCCGCTCCTTCATCTCCAGCAGGCGCTCGGCGACGGCCTTCGGCTCGCCGGTCACCATGTGGCCGTCGTCCTTGCGGCCGGTCCGGAACTCGGCCGACCGGGCCACGTCGGTGACCTGCTCCGGCCGCAGCGGCTCGCGGATGCCGCGACGGATGTTCTGGATGGTCAGCGTCCACGCGGCCTCGAAGTCGAGCACCGCCTCATCGTCCTGGCTGGCGAAAGCCAGCACTGACATCGCCGAATACGGCGCGCCGCCCGCAGGACCGGGGGTGAAGT
>JBEKCN010000898.1:0-2807 GCA_050014855.1 Streptosporangiaceae bacterium
GGCCGAAGTCGACGACCTGGGCCACCTCGGCCTCGGCGGACGCCGACGTCCAGGTGAGGTTCGAGGGATGCCAGTCACCATGGCCCCACTGCCGGGGGAGCGCCCGGAGCAACGGCGCGGCCGGGCCGATCAGCGGGGCCAGCTGCTGTGTCACGTCCTCGCGCCAGGAACGTCCGCGCAGATCGCGCCCCAGCCCGGGACGCCGGGCCAGCATCGCGCCGATCGCAGCGACCGGATCGTCGGCCGTGACGACCTCACAGGTGCCGACCAGGACCGCCTGCAGGCGGGCTGGAGCCGGGAAATCCGCGGCCGCCAGGTGCAGCCGGGCCAGGGCCGCTCCGGCCGCCCGGGCGTGCCCCAGGGACCGGAACGGCGACCAGGACACCGCATCCCGGTACAGGTCGAGGCCGACGGCGACGTCGTGCACCTCGTAGACGTAGCCGCCGTAGCGCACGGCTGAGTCACCGGCGGGGGTGCGCCAGACGGCGGGAGCCGGCACCCGGTGATCCCGTAGGTAGGTAAGGAAAGCATGCTCAGCGGTGAGCTGGGGGGCACTGCGAACTCGTGGGTCGTGCCGCTTCACGAAGACCCCACCGCCCGTCCCGCCGGGCCCACCGGGACGCCGGATCAGCCCGGCCGCCGACATCGGCCGCGGGCTGCGCCAGCTGACGGCCGCGCGCCCCGTGCCGCCGGCGCCTCCCGGCCTCCGGTAGCGGGCGAGGACCGCGGTGACCTCCTCGGCAGTGAGCGGGCTCCAGTCCGGAGCGGCCAGCTCTTTGCCCATGCCGTGCACCAGCCCGGTGAGCTCCGTGGACCCGGCGGCCCCCGCGAGCCCCGCACCGGACCCGGGACCGTCCGGCCCGGCGCGCCCGGTGCCCCCGGCCCCCTGTCTGGCCCCGGTCGTGCTCACCCGGTGCCGGCCTGCTGCCCCGGGCCGCGCCGGGTGCCGAGGTACCGGGCGAGCGCGCCGAGCGGGAAGCCGAGCAGGGTGGCCGCCGCGGCGACAGCGAAGGACAAGATTGATGCGGACATCCAGCTGGCGGGGATGAAGCCGATCAGGTGACCCAGCCGGGTCCACATCGAAACCCACCAGGAGATGTAACCCGGGTTGATGAGCTGGTAGGTGACGAACCCGGCCGCCCAGGGCAGCAGCATCAGCCACCGGGAGGGCGCATGCGCCGAAAGGTCCCAGCGGCCCCGGGACAGCAGGAAGAAGTCCACCGCCAGCACCCCGAACATCGGCACGAACACCGAACCGAGCAGGTCGAGGAAGTTCTCGTAATCGGCGATGTTCAGGAACAGCGCCAGCCCGGTCGCGAGCCCCGTGATCAGCCCCGCGATGATGCGGCGATCCCAGAGCGGCCGCAGATTCTGGGTCGAGACCGCGGTCGAGTACACGTCGGCGAAGGACTGGTCCAGTTCACGGGCGGCCAGGACCGCGAATGCCGCCGCCCCCAGAGGCAGCGCGATGAAGGCCCCGTAGATGTCATTCGGGCTGCGGGCCACGGTGACCAGGGCGAGCAGGCCGATCACGTAGCACAGGATCTGGGTGATGCTGTAGCCGATCATCGCGGCCGAAAAGGCCGAACGTTCCGACCGGGCGTGCCGCATGTAGTCCGCGGCCATCGGCGCGAACGAGATCGCCACCGCGACCACGGTATCGGTGGCGGCCCAGTATCCCGACCAGGTGCCGTGGTTGAACGCGGGAAGGGGATGGCGGGCCAGCTGGACCAGCAGGTACAGCAGGACGACGAACACCGCCGCGGTGGCGTACCGGCGCAGCACGCGGATCGCGCCCAGCGGATGGATCGCGAATATACCGGTGATCGCCCCGCCGATGAGCACGTAGCCCCACTTTGGCAGGGCCGGGGCCACGATGTGCGCGGCGGTCGCGATCGTGACCAGCTCGAAGATGCTCCAGCCGAGCAGCTGCAGCATGTTGATGGCCGTGGGCAGATAGGACAGCCCGGCGCCGAACAGGCCGCGCAGCAGCACCATGGCCGGGGCTCCGGTCCGGGTGCCAGGGATGCCGGACACGGCCACCCCCAGCGTGCCCAGCAGCGTTCCGACGACGATCGCGCAGAACCCGGCGGCCAGCGACAGCCGCGCGGTGCCTGTGCCTCCCGGCTGGAGGACGAACAGCGCACCGGTGAAGCCCAGCAGGCTCACGCCCAGGTTGCCCCACAGGCCGAGCTGATCGAGGAAGCTGAGCGCCCGGGGTACCGGCTCGGCGAGGGTGAGGGGCGCTTCGGACTTGCGGTCTCCCGGTACGGTGGTGAATTCGCTGGTCCCGGAGGCTGGTGTAATCGCTGCGGTCACGACTTTCTCCCTACGCCGGCATTACCCGGTCAGGTTCGAACGGTCGGTGGCGCGTGACCCGCGGGGGCCAGCCACCCTCTCAGCCCGGTCAGCCCGAGCTCCCGTGTGGATATTTACACAGATCGTACGCCGTGTCCTGGCCGCTGGTTCACAGCAGTACTCGTGTCAGGCACACTCAAGGTATGCCTGAGCTGCCCGAAGTCGAGGCGCTCGCCGCTTTTCTACGCGAGCGGGCGAGCGGTCACGCCGTGGCCCACGCCTACCCGGCGGCGATCTCGGTGCTGAAGACCTACGATCCGCCGCCTGCGGCCCTGACCGGGCTCGTCATCGGTGAGGTGAGCAGGCACGGGAAGTTCCTCGACCTGTCCCTGGCCGCGCCGGGCGGCGGCAGCGGCGCCCCGCTGCACCTGGTCGTCCACCTGGCGCGGGCCGGCTGGCTGCGCTGGCGCGAGGACATCCCGCCGCAGCCGCCCAAGCCGGGCAAGGGG
>JBEKCN010000899.1:0-2805 GCA_050014855.1 Streptosporangiaceae bacterium
GCAGTGCGGCCAAGGGCAGTGCGGCCAAGGGCAGTGCGGCCAAGGGCAGTGCGGCCAAGGGCAGTCCGGCAGGGCGGTCCGGCTCCGGGAACTCCGCGGGCCGACCGGCGCCGGCGAACGGCGCCCGGGGCCAGGCCCGTGGGCGCCGCGACGTGGCTACGCCCGTGCCCCCCGCCGAGCCCGAGGGCCCCGCCGCCTGGCTGCGCTGGGCCACGTTCGGGCTCGCGATCCTGGGCCTGGCCGCGTCCGCTTACCTCACGTACACCCACTTCACGGACTCGGCCCTGGCGGGCTGTACCGAGACGAGCGGCGCCGTCAACTGTGGGAAGGTGACGACCAGCCCGCAGTCGGTCGTGTTCGGGATCCCGGTCGCCGTACTGGGGCTCGCCTTCTACGTTTTCCTGGTTGCGATCATGAGCCCGTTCGCCTGGCGTTCCCGGCGGCGGGAGATCGCCCTGGTCCGCATGCTCTCCCTGGTCGTGGGCATCGGCTTCGTGCTCTACCTGCTCTACGCCGAGCTGTTCCAGATCGACGCCATCTGCCTGTACTGCACGAGCGTGCACATCATCACGTTCCTGCTCTTCGTGCTCACGGGTCTCGCGGTGGCCATCTGGGGGCTCCCCCCGCGCACGGCCAAGCCTTAGGCTTCACCGACCGGCGGCTGAGCGCGGGCTGACGGACATGGCAGTGCCTGGCCGGACATTCCGCCCTCCCCGGCTACCGACGCGTTAGGATGAGGCATCGAATGGGCGTTGCTGTGCGTAATCGGCGCCCGGTTATTTGTCATGGTCCTTCAGTTCGGCCCAGAGCCAAGGGAGGGCTCACAATGCGATTTCCGCCCGCTGGGGTGTTTCTTTTCGTCGCCTTGGCCACCGTCGTTGCTGTTACGGCGTGCAGCAGCAGCGGCAGTGCCAAGTCGGCTGCATCCGCCAGCAAGTCATCCGCGGCCCCGTCCTCGGCCGCCCCGTCGTCCGCGGCCCCGTCCGCCAGTGGCGGCTCGTCGGCCGCGGTGGCGCAGATCAAGACGAACTGGGAAGCGTTCTTCAATCCCAAGACCCCCGTGTCGAAGCGGGTCAGCCTGCTGCAGAACGGGTCGGCGTTCGCCTCGATCATCCAGTCACAGGCCAGTTTGCCCCTCGCGTCCGAGGCCACGTCGTCGGTGACCGCCGTCACCGTGGAGTCGCCGGCCCAGGCCAAGGTGACCTACTCGATCCTGCTCGGCGGGACCCCGGCGTTGAAGGACCAGCCTGGTGTGGCCGTCTTCCAGAGCGGCACGTGGAAGGTCGGCGACCAGAGTTTCTGCGCCCTGCTGACCACGGAATCCGGTACCGGTAAGGCGCCGACGGCCTGCGCCAGCGCGGCCAGCTAGCCACGCCGGTGGACCCGGGGAGCTTTATTCAGACGCGGTCGGGGGGCTCCCGGGGTCCGGTGACCGCCCGGCGCGGCGGCCGGTCCCTGGCGCTGGCCGTGCTGTGCACGCTGCTGTTCCTGACGTTTCTCGACAACACGGTGGTGAGCATCGCGCTGGGCAGCGTGCAGACCACGCTGCATGCGGGCGTCTCGGCCCTGCAGTGGGTCGTGGGTGCCTACGCCCTCACCTTCGCGAGCGTCATGCTGGCCTGCGGGATGATCGGTGACGAGCTGGGCCGCAAGATCGTCATGCTGTCCGGGGCGGGCGTCTTCTGCGCCGGGTCCGTGCTGTGTGCGCTGGCGCCGAATCCGGGCGTGCTGATCGCCGGCCGGGCCGTGATGGGACTGGGAGCTGCCGCGAGCGAGCCCGGCACGCTGTCCATGCTGCGGCACCTGTATACCGACCGGCGCAGCCGGGACCGGGCCATCGGCATCTGGGCGGCCGTGTCGGGCCTGGCCCTCGCGCTCGGGCCGGTGATCGGCGGGGCGCTGGTGGGGGCGTGGAATTGGCGCGCCATCTTCTGGTTCAACCTGCTGTTCGGCCTGGCCGCCCTGGTGCTCGGGGCCGTGATCCTGCCCGAGAGCGCCGACCCCGACGCGTACCGCGTCGATACGGCCGGTGCGCTGCTCGGCGCGGCCGTGCTCGCCACCCTGGTGTTCGCGATCATCACCGCGGAGACGGCCGGATTTGGCGCGCCCAGGGTGATCGGGCTGCTGCTCGTAAGCGCGATGGCGGCGGTCGCGTTTTTCTGGCGGGAGGCCCGGGCCGCCCATCCGCTCATCGACCTGAAATACTTGCGGGTCGCCCGCTTCGCGACCGCGAACGTGGTGGCCTTCTGCACCTACTTCGCGACGTTCGCCATCTTCTTCTTCACCGCGCTGTACCTCTACGAGGTCGTCGGGCTGTCGGGCTACCGCATTGCCCTGGTCTTCCTGCCCATGACCGTGCTCATGATCGTCGCTTCGCTGCTGACCGGCCGCTGGCTGGACGTCATCGGCCTGCGCTGGGTGATCGTCGGCGGCTGCGTGCTGTTCGCGGCCGGGCTGGTCCTGTCGGACGTGAACCTCAGCCCGCACCCGCACTACCTGCCGCTGCTGCTGGCCCTGGCCCTGACCGGGCTCGGGATCGGTGCCACTGTCGTGCCGATCACGTCCTCGGCCCTGTCGGCGGTGCCGCCGGAGCGGTCCGGCATGGCCGCGTCGGCCACCAACACCAGCCGCGAGGTGGGCGCGGTGACCGGCGTGGCTGTCCTCGGCGCCCTGGTCAACGGCCAGCTCAACACGAGCATCGCCAGCCAGCTGCGTGCGCTGGGGCTGCCGGCCAGCATCCAGTCCGTTGTGATCCGCGGGGTCGAGACGGGCCAGATCCCGTCCAGCGGGAGCAGCTCCGGGGTG
>JBEKCN010000900.1:0-2800 GCA_050014855.1 Streptosporangiaceae bacterium
ATCCGGGAAACCGATAAAGTTCTGGACATTGGCAAGTACCGGCTGAACGAGTTCCTGTACAAATGGCTGGTTGCGCAGACTGTGGGGCAGGACGAACTCGATGACCGCGGGGAAGGTGTGCGCACCCCCGATAATGCCGAGGTAGCCTCCGATGACCACGATCATCCAGAAGGCGATAAGGATGCGCAGCACCTTTACGTCTATCCGCCCTGACCTGGGCATGTTATAGACGTACAGGAACAGGACGCCTGCGCCGACGTAGAGCGCAAGCCGATAGCAGAAGGTAGTTATCTTGGTCCCGCTGTTCAGCTGAAGCCCGGACATCAGGACCCAGCTGAAAAACAGGAACCATAGGACGATGGGTGCTGGAGCTCTGGTCCACCGCCGCCAGATCATTGCGATCAGCATGGGCACGGCGAGTACCGGCCAGATAAGGGCACTAAGTCCCAGCACCCACCAGAGCGGGAACGCGACGAAAAGTGTCACCAGTGGCCAGGTCACTGGAAGGTGCAGGTGGCTCTGCGTCAAGCCGGGACGGCCCGGGCCGCCGTCGGAAGCGGCCAGGGCCAGCTGGCCTGACTCATCCGCCGCCGTCACCACAGCCGCGATGGCCGGCTCCGCCGGGCCACCGACCTGGCCGCATGGGCAGGTATCAGCGATAGCGGCAAAGTTGCTCGGGATACTGAAGCCGGCTGCGATGTCCGCTCTGTTGCCGCCGGAGCGGGCAGGCCGGCCGGGCCGGCCGCCGGCAAGGTGGCCGCCGGCGCATGACGGCCGCGGCCATAACGCGCTTTGCCGATCAGGACACCGCCCACCACGGGAGCACCAATCTGGCTGAGGCGATGGCTCAGCGATAGCAGGTCCTTGCTCCGGGTGTGCGCCTCGCGAGCCAGCACGATCACGCCGTCAACGTGCGGGGCGAGCGAAAAGAAGCCCGCACCTGCTCCTGAAGGGGCGTCCAGCAGTACGAAGTCGTGGGCTTCACGCTGCATGCGCAGTGCAGTGGCCATCCGGCCAGCGTCCAGGACCGAGAGCACAGGAGCGCCCTCCTGACCGCTCGGCAGCACTGACAGCCGTTCTGCGACTTCGCCGGGCAGTACCGCGCCCGATGCCTGCTTGGGCGACCGGGCGAACGTTGCAGGATCGCCGCCCCGGGCCAGCAGCTCCTTGAGCCCGGCGTTTCCGGCCACGTCGAAGATCTGCGGCAGGACGGACCCTCGCGTATCCGACGCCACCAGCAGAACTCGCTGGCCCGATTCGGCCAGTGCCACGCCGAGCTCGGCCACGATCAGCCCCGCGGACATACTGGCATCCGCCGCGATCAGCATCAGCACGCGCAATTTGCGGCGCGACGCCAGCGCTACGATGGTGGCGCAGAAGACGCGTGCCGCATCGGCGGCCCGGCTGTCCGGGTCGGCCGCGACAGCCACGGTGACGGTGGCGGGCTGCCGCTTCGGCCGGCCATGGCGGCTCGCCGCCATGGCATCGGCCGATGGCAGTATCCCGAGCACCGGAGCGCCAAGTCGCTGCTCAAGCTGCGCCGCCTCCCGGATACGGTCATCGACAAAATCTCTTCCGAACGCCACCGCCAGGCCGATCAGCAGTCCAAGGATGAGCCCGATACCGAGCAGCATCGAGCGGCTGAAGCCCGAGGGCTTGCTGGGCAGAACGGCCGGGATGACGCTGCCGCCTGAGTCGTTGTAGGTGGGCAGCGCCGCTAGCTGAGCCTCTACCGAGCTGGCTTGACCGCTCAGCTCGTTCAGCCGGACGGTCAGGACCTGGTGCGTAGCTGCCGACGTGGTCCCGTTCAGCTTTGCGGACAGCTGACCGATCTGAGTCTGCAGCGACGATGCCTGCCGCTGCAGCGTCCCTTGCAGGACGGCGATCTGACCGGCCAGCTCATGATGCCGATAGGACAGGTACGCGCTGGCGAAGGCGTCGGCCCCCTGCTGGGCGGCTAGCCTGCTACTGGCCTTCCAGCCGATCTGCAGCACGTTTGACGTGGTCAGCGTGCTGGCCGGGACGGTGACCGAGAGCTTGCTGGCGGCGGCTGATTCCAGCGTGCTGGCGGGAACCTTCAGCGTGGCGGCGGCCTGCTGGATCACCGGTCCTGACTGGGCAATGGCCTGCTCGGTGCTCATGTTGACCTGGGAAGCGGTCTGGGCCGGCTGGTTCAGCGGCCCCTGGGTGACGGGCTCCACCACCACTTCGGTATTCGCCGTATAAGTAGGCGCGAGTGCGAGCGAGTACGCAGCCCCGGCGAGCATACCGATCACGATGAACACTGCGATTAGCGGCCACCGGCGGCGGATGATTGACCAGTAATCGTGCAGGTCTACAGAGGGTGGCTCCGCAGCGAAATCATCTTGCTCTCGAGGCTGCCTAATGGCCATGGGGGCGGTCCTTTATGGAGCGGGCTAGGTGCCGTATTACTGAATCCTCGGCCGGACGCTGAAGTACGGATCACGCGTCATTGCGCGGAATGCAGTCGGAGCCGACGGCCAGCGCGCCGATGGGGCCAGTCACCAGATGATTGGCCGCCATCGGCGCGCTGCGCAGCAAGATCCGTTAACCCGTCAGGCTATATCCGCCGAATTCATCCTCCCTGTACGAGCGCGGCGGCGAAGTGTGCCGTCACCTGAGCCGCGGCCAGCGCGGTCGGGTAGACAGCCACGTCGGCGACGGTGCCGTTGAAGTAGTAGCTGTGCGGCTGCGTGGTGCCCTGGCTGTTGCTGCCCCACGGATCGAGGTTCCAGCCGTTGAGGTTGTCGCCGCCAACGCGCCAGTAGCCGGTGTACGA
>JBEKCN010000901.1:0-2800 GCA_050014855.1 Streptosporangiaceae bacterium
ATGGGGTGCTTCGTGAAGTGGGCCACGGCGTCCCGGAAGTCGTCCAGGAGCAAGGCCGCCATGTCCTGGCTCACGCCCAGGCGGACCAGGATGCGCTGCACCGCGATGTCGGAGGCGGTCCCGGTGAGCGTGTAGGCCGGCACCTGCCATCCCCGGCCACGCAGCCGGTCGGCCAGGTCGAACAGCGTGTAGCCGGGGTCCGCGCCGTCGCGGATCCGCCAGGTGACCGTCGGGATCCCCGTGTTCGGGTTGCTGTCACACAACAGCTCGAAGGGACCCAGCTTGACGATCTCGGTGGCCAGGTACTGGCCAATGTCGTAGGACGATTGGTGGACGCGGCGGTAGCCGTCCTGACCGAGCCGGAGGAAGTTGTAGTAGCTGGCGATGATCTGGCCGGCCGGCCGGGAGAAGTTGATCTGGAACACCGGCATGTCGCCGCCCAGGTAGTTGACGTGGAAGATCAGATCATCGGGGAGCTCGCAGCTGTCCCGGAAGATGACCCAGCCGACACCCAGCGGAGCGAGCCCGAACTTGTGCCCCGAGGCGCTGATCGACTTGACCCGGGGCAGCCGGAAGTCGAAAACGACCCCGGGCGCGCAGAACGGGGCGAGGAAACCACCGCTGGCCCCGTCCACGTGAATGTCGATGTCCAGGCCGGTGTCGGCCTGCAGCTTGTCCAGCGCCTTCGACAGCTCCTCCACCGGCTCGTACGCGCCGGTGTAGGTGATGCCAAGTGTCGGCACGACCATGATCGTGTTCTCGTCCACTCGTTCCAGCATCGAAGCGGGATCCATCATGTAGTGGCCGGGTGACATCGGGACCTCACGCATCTCGATGTCCCAGTAGCGGGCGAACTTGTGCCATACCACCTGCACCGGGCCGCACACCATGTTCGGCCTGTCGGTCGGCTTGCCGTCGGCTCGGCGCTTGGCCCGCCACCGCCACTTGGCCGCCATCCCCGCCAGCATGCAGGCCTCAGAGGAGCCGATGGCCGAGGTGCCCACCGTGTTGGCCGCCTCGGGGGCGTTCCACAGGTCGGCCATCATGTGCACGCACCGCCGCTCGATCTCGGCGCTCTGCGGGTACTCGTCCCTGTCGATCAGGTTCTTGTTGATCGACAGCGTCATCAGGCCAAGAACCTCCGGTTCCTCCCACGTCTGGCAGAACGTGGCCAGGTTCTGCCGCGCGTTGCCGTCGAGCATCACCTCGTCCGCCACCAGCTGGAACGCGTCCCTGGGCAGCGTTCCATCCTGAGGGAACCGGTACTTGGCGACCGGCCTGGTCAGGTCCCGGTCGGCAAACACGCAATCCTCAATCTGGTCACGGACCGTGTCACGTTCGTGCAATGCCATAACCGCCTGCCTCCTCGATCGGAACACCCGCCCCGGAATCCTGTGCCGTGGCATTCGCTGTCCGGCCGGAGGCGGCACTACCCGCCATGCTGGCTGCCCTTGAGCACGGACACATCACCTATGACGGGTGAGGTCAACAGCATCGGGGCCGGGCAGTCTGCTATCAGGACCGGTTGGGGTGAAACCGATCAGATAGGACGCCGATGTCCGTGCGGGACCGCGATGCCGGGCAGGGCCGGGTCGGCCCCTTCGTGACGTTCGTCGAGCACGTCCGCCCGGACGGTGTGGTGGCGCACTGGGATTCCCGCCGCCACCGCAAGCATTTGCGGGACACGGCGGCAGCCGGCTCGACGTGGTGGGCCCCCCGGGCGCGGGACTGGTGGATCGCTGTCCTGTTCGCGATGGGCTCGCTGCTGTTCGCCGTCGGCGCGGTCCCCGGTTACGCCAGTGCCGTGGGGACCCGCTGGGACGCCTGGACCTTCTTCATCGGCTCACTGTTCTTCACCGCGGCTAGTTTTCTGAGCTACCGGGAGGCCGTGGACGCGGGCCCGCAGCCATCGCACGCGGACCGGCGGCGCTTCTTCGTCTTCCAGCCCCGCCGGATCGACTGGTGGGCGACGGCGATCCAGCTGGCCGGGACCGTGTTCTTCAACCTCAGCACCGGGAACGCGGTACGGGTCGACCTCACCGCGTCGGCCGCGCATCAGCACGTATGGCGGCCCGACGCCATCGGCTCCGTCTGCTTCCTGGTGGCCAGCGCCCTGGCCTGGTTCGAAGTCTGCCACGGCTGGGTCGGCTGGCAGCCGCGATCGTGGTCGTGGTGGATCACGCTGCTCAACCTCGTTGGCTCCGTGGCCTTCGGTGTCTCCGCCGTGGCCGGCTACATCAGCCCAGTGACCGGCCAGCTCCGCAACGCCGAGCGGTCGAACCTGGGTACCTTGATCGGCGCGCTGTGCTTCCTCGCCGGCGCCCTGCTGCTGCTGCCCGAACGCACCGAGGAAAGCAACGTCCCCGCCCCGGCCCCTACCGGCAGCAAACCCTGACCTGGCCGGTACCGGCGCCCGTTCGCGGAACCGACCAGCCGTCACACGTGCTGGTGGCGGCGGATCGTGGCGCGACCCGGCGCGGATGAAAGCGACGATCCGGCCACGTCAGGCCGCGGGAGCCGAGGCAAAGAGGTTGAGCCCGAGCGCTTCCGAGAGGTACCTGGTGATCCGCTGGCCCCGCACGCTGTTGCCGGCTTCATCGAGCGGCGGGGAGAACGTGCCAATGCTGCCCTTGCCCGGCGACACCGTCACGATGCCTCCTCCGACTCCGCTTTTACCGGGGAGGCCTACGTCGTACAGCCACTCGCCCGAATGCTCGTAGAGCCCGGCCGTGGCCAGTACGGCCAAGACTCGCTTGCAGTGGCGCGTGTCGATGGCCTGCTCGCCGGTGACCGGATTCAC
>JBEKCN010000902.1:0-2795 GCA_050014855.1 Streptosporangiaceae bacterium
GAGAACGCGCTCATGATGCAGGTATTCGCCGACGCTGGGCTGCCGGTGCGCCGCGTCCTGGCCGACGGCGTGTACGACCTCACGTTCCCGCTGCCTGTCGGCGAGGCTGACGCCGCCGTCGGCACCTACCGTGACGCGGTCGCCGAGCGGGAGCGGTCGGCCGATGTGGCCAGCCTGCGGCACGTGCTGACGCCGGACTCGGTCGCGGTCTTTGGGGCGGGCGGACACCCCGGTTCGCTTGGGCAGGCCATCCTGCAGAACATCATCAGCGGCGGGTTCCCCGGCTCGGTCTACGCGGTCAGCCCGAGGGTGGCCGAGCCGGACGGCGTGCGCTGCGTGCCGTCGGCGGCAGCGCTGCCCGAACAGGTCGACCTGGCGATCATCGCCGCACCGGTGGCCGCCGTCCTCGGTATCGCCGAAGAATGCGGACGACGGGGAGTTCAGGCCCTGGTGGTGATCACTTCGGGGCTCGACGGCGCCGCCCGCGCGGAGCTGCTCGGCATCTGCCGCCGGCATGGCATGCGGCTGGTCGGGCCAAACTGCTTCGGCGTGGCCAACGCCAGCGTCCCGCTGGACGCGACGCTGGCCGCCCGCCATCCCACGGCGGGAAGCGCCGGTCTGGCGCTGCAGTCCGGAGGCGTCGGCGTCGTCCTGCTCGAGCACCTGTCCCGGCTGGGCGTCGGGACCTCCTCCTTCGTCTCGCTGGGCGACAAGGACGACGTGTCCGGCAACGACATGCTGCTGTGGTGGGAATCCGACGAGGCGACCAAGCTGGTCGTGCTGTACCTGGAATCATTCGGGAACCCGCGCAAGTTCGCTCATACCGCCCGCCGCGTCGGCCGCGCCAAGCCGGTCCTGGCGGTGAACGTGGCCCGGTCCGCGGCAGGCAAGCGGCTGGCCGCGGTGCGCGGCCCGGCGGTGGATGCCCCGCCGCTGACCCGGCAGGCCCTGCTCGAGCAGGCCGGAGTGATCGCTGCGGCTAACCTGGGCGAGCTGATCGACACCGCGGCGCTCCTCGCGTCGCAGCCGGTGCCCCAGGGGCCCAGGGTCGCCGTGTTGTCCAATACCCGTGGCGGCGCGATGCTCGCCGCCGACGCGTGCGGCGACGCGCGCCTGCAGGTCGCTGGGCTTGCCGCGGATACCCAGCGGGCGCTCCGGGACGCACTCCCCGGCGGCGCCGCCGTGACCGGGCCGGTCGATACCACGGCGGCAGTCGGGCCCGGTCTCTTCCGCTGGTGCCTAGAGCTCGTCGGCGCCGACCCGGGCGTTGACGCGATCCTCGCTCTTACCGTCACGACCGCCACCAGCAGCCTGGTCCCCGAGGTGTGCGCAGCGCGGCCACGGGTACCGATCGCCGCGGCGGTCATGGACCAGGTTGAGGCGGTTCGGCTGCTGCGAGGCCCGGATGAAGACTCCGCTGCCGTCCCCGCCTATGCCTACCCCGAGTCCGCCGCCCGCGCCCTCGGCCACGCCGCGCGTTACGGCGTGTGGCGGGCTACCCCGCCGGGCCACGTACCCGACCTCGAAGGCCAGCGCCCGGACCGCGCCAGGGAACTGATCGCCGGCCTGCTCGCCGACCGCCCGGCGGGCGGCTGGCTGCCCCCGGACCCGGCCGCAGAGCTGCTCGGCTGTTATGGCGTGCCGCTGGTCGACCGCATCGCGGTCGGCACCGAGGACGCGGCGATCGCGGCCGCGGCGCGATTCGGCGGCCCAGTGGCGCTCAAGGCGGATATGCCCGGCCTGATGCGCAGGAGAGCTGCCGGCGCCGTTCTGCTTGATCTCCAAGGTGCGGATGAGGTCCGGCGCGGATTCCGCTCGCTGCGGGAGACCTTCGGCGGCCGGCTGGCCGGCACTATCGTCCAGCCGATGATCACCGGCGGTGTAAAGGTCATGATCAGCGTGCTGCAGGAGCAAATGGTCGGCCCGATCGTGCTGTTCGGGCTCGGTGGCGCGGCCGCTTACGCGCTGGCCGACCGCGCCGCGCGGCTGGCTCCCCTCACCGACTCCGACGCCGACGACCTTATCCACTCGGTAGTGGCCACGCCGCCGCTCGGGCGCCCCGGCGCCCCGGCGGTCGACGTCGCCGCGCTGCGAGATATGCTGCTGCGCATCTCCCGGCTGGCCGACGATCTGCCGCAGGTCGCCGAGCTTCATCTGAGCCCCGTCGTCGCCGGCCCTGCTGGCGTTCAGGCCGTCGACGGCCTGGTCCGCGTCCAGGCCGCCGAGCCTGCCGACGTCTACCTGCGCCGACTCCCGTAGCCGTCGTCTGGTCGCGCTGGCCGACCTGGCCCGGGTTGTTCCGGGTGGCGCAGACCCTGCCGAGTGGAACGCGGTGGCCGGAGTCCGGGACACGGCCGTTCTGAACGTGATCACAGCTTCCGTATATTGGTCGTGCCGGGACTTTCGGGGGATTGCCGGTCCTGGCGGTCTCGCCGGCGCCAGTTAGGCGCTGTCAGCGGTGTTGGATGGGGGATGGGGCCCATGAGCAGGATGAGTCCGGGCGTGCTTGCTCCGCCGCATGAGGTGCTCACCCCCGACGAGTGGCGGGCTGAGGGCCGCGAGCAGCGCCGGGTGGTGTCCCGGTCAAGCCATGCACAGTGGGCGGGACCGGCGGACCGCCCGGACCCGGTTTCGATTCTGGAGGAGCAGGCGAAAACCCGGGTAGCGGATCTGATGCCGATCCGCTACGGGCGCATGGCTGCCTCGCCGTTCGCCTACTTCCGGGGCGCGGCGGCGATGATGGCCTGGGATCTCGCGCATTCACCCACGACCAGCATCCGGGTGCAGGCATGCGG
>JBEKCN010000903.1:0-2794 GCA_050014855.1 Streptosporangiaceae bacterium
CGCTCCCGCGTCCGAGATCGTCTCGGGCGTGAACACGCCCTCGCTGATCAGTTCTTGCCCTGCGTCGCTGGTGATCAGCCGCGTCTGCGGATCGAGCGTATGCCAGCAGGTCGCGTCGCAATCGACCACTCGCCGCAAACGGGCCGCGACCTCGCGGTAGTACTCCTCACGTGGGAGGCCGTTGCGTCCCAGCAGAGCCACGTCCTCGAGCAGCTGGTCGACCTGCCAGCGCGCTGCGGCCATTCGCCGACTATAAGCCCGACCGAGCGCCGGCCCAAGACGTCGAGCACGAAATATCCCCGCAACCGAGGGATCGAAAAAGCGCGGGGCAGAAACGCAAGATGCTCCTATCCGCTAATCACCCATCAAGGACGTGGACCGATGCCTGTACTCATGATTGCTGAACAACCGAACCTCGACGAGGGGACCTATGCCTCGATGCTGGAGCAGCTGATGCCGTTGCTGCGTTCGGCGAACGGCTTCATGTCCCACGCCGGAGGTCCGAGTCCCGCCGGCGGGATGCGCATCATCGAGATCTGGGAGTCCGAGGCGGACCAGCAGAAGTTCTTCAACGAGGACCTGAAGCCGAATCTCCCGCCTGGACTTGTACCTGACCTCACGTACTACGAGCTTCACGCCGCGTTCACTCGATAGGCATCCGCGCCGTCGCTCTGAGCCTGTCTCTGTCGGTCTCAGTTGTGGTCAGATGTGGTGGTCAGGCCCTCACGCTGGCGCGTCTGGCAGCGGTCCTGCCCTTGTCCCGTCCTCCTGATAGTAGATCTCGGTCGATGTGGTGCCGCCGCGGCAGTCGCCGCCCTGGAGCAGGACATGACAGCCGGGCTCGACCGGAGTGGGGTTGAGGCTTTGCGCTCCTGCCTCGGCGCATGCCGGGTGGCTCTGAACCGTACCGGGGCGCGATGAGGCAGAGCCAGGTCCCGGACGGAAGCCAGTCTGGCAGAAGGCCCAGGGTCCTGGCCTTAACCGCGCGGTTGCCCGGTACGCCTGTGATGCGCCGTCCCTATGATCTGGACGTGACAGACTGAGCACGCGGCGCTGATCGGCCCGATTATGCTGACGGAGGCGCAATCAGCCGTCGTAGTGATACCGGGCCTGGATGATGATCAGCTCATCATCAGTTGCGCCGTAGACGAGGCGGTGCTCGTCGTCGATTCGCCGGGACCAGAAGCCGGAGAGATTGCGGCGCAGCGGCTCTGGCTTGCCGGTGCCCTCGAACGGGGTGCGCCGCGCTTCCTCGATCAGCCGGAGCACGCGGCGCAGCATCTTCTTATCAGCGGTAGCCCAGTAGGTGAAATCCTCCCAGCCTTGCGGGTGGAAGACAGTGTTCCTCAAAGCGGCTCGTCCTCGTCGGCCATGGTCTCAAGTTCTTCCATGGTCTTGGTGAGCAAGTTACGGCCATGCCGCACTTCGTCGGCGGCGGCCATGAGCCGGGTTGCGTTGGCGGGCGAGCGCAGCAGGTAGTCGGTTTCTTCCATTGACTCGTAGTCGTCAGCTGCGACGAGGTACGCCCGGCCGTGGTTGGAGATGATCTCGACGGGAGCCCGGTCGTCGTTGACCTGCTTGATCAGCGGGAACAACCGCTTGCGCGCTTCGCTCGCTGTGATGGCCACCATAAACTCCTTCGATTGGTACGGCATCATGGTACCAGTGTTCTGGTACGTACCGCTGGAAGCAAGCTGGCGTGACAGGAGGCGTGTCAAGCCGACTGGAAGCCACTCATCAGCAACGCACCTACCCGCACGTAAGCCTCCGGCCGACGATGGCGGTGCGGGTTGCAAGTTGTTGCTGTGCAGGGTTTCTGGCCGAGCCGACGTCCGCGAGGCAGGCATCCCTGGATACACATGGCGGCGAGGCGGTAACAGCCGCTCCGCATCGCCGCAGATCAGAGCATTCTCGCGCGCGGTCTCTCATTCGCAATGCTGTTCCTCAGCGGAGCCCCAGAGCCGCGGCCACGCTACGCGCCGCCGCCCCTCCTTCTTCAATGCCCACGTCAATGGCCGCCGCCACGTTGAGGTCGGTGGCCAGGAGCCGGCCGATTTCCGGTACCGCCGCCGAAGCGGTAAGTGGACGCCCGGCCGCCTGGTACAGCGCCTCCAGGCGGCCGGCCGCGCTGTCGAGCACGGCGGGCGAGTACTCCCAGTCCTCGCCCCAGGGCCGGTCGAGGATCATCAGCCGTACCGCTGCGGCGGGATGGTCATCGACAAGGTCGCGGACGAGCACCAGGTTCCCTGCGGACTTGGCCATCTTCGCTCCGCCGATCCGCACCGTGCCCGCGTGCAGCCATGCGCGCGCGTAGGGGCGGACACCGGTGAACGCCTCGGCCATCGCCGCGTGGTAGGCGTGGTGCGGGAAACGCAGGTCAGCGCCACCCGCGTGGACATCGACGGCAGCGCCGAACACCGACAGGGCCATGGCCGCGCATTCGGCGTGCCATCCCGGGCGGCCCCGGCCCCACGGTGACTCCCACGCCGGGTGGCCCGGCTCATCGGCCTGCCAGATCGCCACGTCCAGCGGATCGTCCTTGGCGGCATCGTCCGGGCGGCCGCCGTATTCCGCGGCCAGGCGCAGCGCTGTATCGCGGTCGAGTCCGGCCCGGCGGACGGCGGGCTCTCCGCGGAAGTACACGCTGCCGTGCCGCGCGTAGGCGGCATCGGTGGCCAGCAAGCCGGCGGCCAGGCGGATGACCTGGTCGACGTAGCGGTGTGCCCGGGGCTCATGCTGGACGGCCTGTACGTTCAGCGCGGCCATGTCCCGGTCGAAGTAGTACTGCTGGACG
>JBEKCN010000904.1:0-2794 GCA_050014855.1 Streptosporangiaceae bacterium
CGTCGTTGAGATCATCGAGAACGGCGGGCAGGCCCACGCGGAGCATCTTCCTGCGGACGTGGCCCAGCAGTTGCGCCATGAATACGCCGCCGAGTCCGGTGAAGCCCGTGTGCTCGTAGCTGAAGCGGGTGCCGCCGGCACGGGGCTCGAGCCGGTATACGACCTCTGTCACGTCGCCGCCTTCGTCGCCCGTCCACGAGTAACGCAGCAGCGAGGGCTCGTTCACCTCGAGCACCTCGCAGTCGACGACGCCGCTCCAGCCGGGCTTCGGCTTGGCGACGAACTGGAACTTCGTGCCTACGGTGGTGGTGAATCCTTCTGCCCGCCCGCCCGCGCCGGTCGCGGTCCACAGCGGGATGAGCGCCGGGTCGGTCAGGGCGCGCCAGACCTTCGCCGGGGGATGGGGGTAGTCACGCACGATTCGGATCTCACTCACGGGAACTCCTTTGGCCAGCCGATCGATGGAGCAGGCTGAAGTTTTCAGCTACTAAAAAAATATAGTAACTTAAAAAAAGTTGGTTAGCGGACTATGTTGAGGCCATGAGCACTCGCCCAGCGGGGTGGTCGCCGCCGCGCGCACCGGAGCTGACCGGGCCCGAGGCCGAAGGGCTGCGGGAGCGCAAAAAGCGCCTGATGCGCCAGCAGCTGTCCGATACGGCGACGCGGATGTTCCTGGAGCGGGGCTTCGATGCCGTCCGCGTGACGGAGATCGCCGACGCGTGCGGCGTGTCGGAAAAGACGGTCTTCAACTACTTCCCGACCAAGGAGTCGCTGATCCTGGACCGCCTGGAGTCGACGGTCGCCTCGCTGCGGACCGGCCTGGCCGAGCCCGGGATATCGCCGGTCGATGCGGCGCTGCGGATCCTGGACGGCGAACTGGGCGCCATGACGTCCTGGCTGGCTCAGCAGGCCGACCCGGCCCAGGCCGGCGCCATGATCCAGCGCTTCGGTGCCCTGATTCAGGCCACGCCCTCGCTGCGGGCCTATCAGAGCGACATGATGGACCAGTATGTCGCGGTGGCGGCTGCGATCCTGGCCGAGCGGGCCGCGATGAGCGCGGATGACCCCGAACCGCAGATCGCGGCCTCCGCCCTGCTCGGCCTGTGGCGTATCCACTACCGGAGCTTGTCGAAATACCTGGACGGCACCCGCACACCCGCGCAGGTGCACCAGGCAGTTACCGCCGACGTCCACCGGGCCGCCCGGCTCATCGACACGGGCCTGGCCTCCCTCACGGCCTGCCGGGGGCACTAGTAGCGGATCGCGATCTCGCGGCCAGTGACATCGGTCTGCGGTGGGTCCGGGACCACCTCCGCCTGCCCGGCGGCGATCCGCCGGGCGGTCCACGCCACGGCCGCCGCGTCCAGCACGTCGACCGCGACCCGCCGCAGGGTTTCATCCGCCGGGACCACCAGGCCCGCCGCCGCGAGCAGGCGCCGCCGCCGGGCCTGCCCCGCCGCGGTGTGTTTCGCGTCGTCCAGTGGCGCGCCCGCGATCGCGCGGAACGAAAGCTCCGGATGCACCTCATACAGCGGGTGGCTGCAGCGCAGCCGGTAGTCGGCGGCTTCGAGCAGCTTGCGGCGCAGCCCCCAGGCCTGGATGCTGAACCCGTTCCCGGTCAGCTGGCGGCACATCTGGTTCGCGTCCGCGTAAGCGGGCGCCAGCCAGACCGGAGCCGGCGGGATCGCGAAAATGGAACTCCGGCGCGGGCCGAGCAGGGCCCGCGCCTCCCGGTCCGCCGTGCGCCAGCCGGTGTCCAGCAGGCCCAGCGGCATGTCGATGCCGACGACGTGACGCGAGGGGGTCCCCCGGAGTAGGTCACTCAGTGCGGGCGCTACCCGTACCGCGATGAGGCCGTCCTCGTCACAGTCGACGCCGACCCAGCCCGTGCGGCATCCATCCACGCCGGTTACCGGGCTGCCGCCCACGGATGCCTGCCTCTCGCTCGGGTCGCGTGTGCCAGCGGGCTGCGGCACGGTCGCCCCGGCGCGAAGCCACGGCGGATTTCGGCCGGTCCCGGTGCCTGAGGCCTAAAAGGGAATGAGGCGGCGGAGCCAGCGGCGGGGCCGCCAGCGCGTGCAGCCGCAGAGCGCGCAGTCGCTCCCGCGACGGTAATGCCTGTGCGCGTCCCTGTCATGACCGCACCCGCACTGGACGGGCTGCCTGGACCGTTCCACCGTGCTCCCTCCTGCTGGCATCCCGTCGTCATCGGCACGCGCGTGAACATTATCCGGTCCTCGCGGGCAGCGTGCACGTCACATTTGGGGGGCGTGCACGTCACATTTGGGGGAAGCGCACGAACACAGCCGCGCGCTAAAGTTGCTCATTGGTCGGGGGCCGTTTTCGGAGCGTTTTGGAGGCCCTCAATGGCCGGAGAGGATCGTTCCCGCCGGCGCAACACGTACCCACCCGAGGGTATTGACGCAAAATCACCCAATATTGCCCGCGTGTACGACGCTTTCCTGGGTGGCAAGGACAATTTCGCCGCTGACCGTCAGGTCGTCGAGGCCGCTTTGCGGGTGGCGCCCGATGCGGCGGCCGGCGGCCAGGCCAACCGGGCCTTCCTGCGCCGGGTGGTCCGTTATCTGGTGCGCGACGCGGGAATCTCCCAGATCCTCGACATCGGCTCGGGTCTGCCCACCCAGGGCAACGTGCATGAGGTCGCCCGGGAGATCAACCCATCCGTGCGGACCATCTACGTCGACAACGACCCGGTCGTCTGCATCCACGGCCAGGCCCTGCTGGCCGACGCCCGCACCACTGAGGTCGCTACCGCTGACGTGCGCCGGCCGGC
>JBEKCN010000905.1:0-2787 GCA_050014855.1 Streptosporangiaceae bacterium
GGATGACGACGATCGCCCAGCCGCGGGCTGTCCATCCCGCGCCGGGCGCGTCCCCGGCCCGGGTCATGGAGCCGCGCGGGCCAGCGTACTGGCTGTCCGCGGCGCTGGCGGTGGCCACTGCCGCGGCGGCGGTGCTGACGTTCCTGGTTCCTTCGGTGCTGCGGGGCACCGCCGTGATGAACGGTTCCGCCCGGGGGACGGCACTGGTGGTCCTGGTGGCCGGGGTGCCCGTGCTGGCCGGCTCGATGCTGCTGGCGGCGAAGGGATCGGCGGCAGCGGTGCTGACGTGGCTGGGGGCGGTGGCATTCCTTGGTTACAACGCGCTGATGTTCTTGTTCGCGACGCCCGCGAACCGGCTGTTCCCGCTGTACCTGGCGATGCTGGCGCTGGCGGCCTGGTCGGCCGGGGCCCTCCTGCGACAGGCGGATGTGAACGCACTGGGCGCCCTGTTCTCGCCGCGGACGCCGGTGCGTGGCATCGCCGTCTACATGTGGGCCGTGACCGGGCTGAACGCGGCCGCCTGGCTGACCCGGATCATCCCGGCCCTGCCGGCTGCCGGGGCGCCGGCGTATCTACGTGGCACCGGCCTGGCCACGAACGTCGTCTACATTCAGGATCTGGCGCTGTGGCTGCCGCTGCTGGCCGTCGCGGCGGGCTGGCTCTGGCGGCGCCGGCCACACGCCGTCGGCTGTTCAGCTTCAATCTGGGGGTGCTGCGCTGGTCGTGGCGGGTCGCCTACTACACCTACAGTGCCCTGGGGACTGACCGTTACCCGCCGTTCAGCCTGGCTGAGGAGCCGGACTATCCCGCGACGCTGGACGTCGCCTACCCCGAGCGGCTCTCCCGCGGCCTGGTCCTGGTCAAGTGGTGGCTGCTGGCGATCCCGCAGTACGCCATCGTCGCCGTGTTCGCCGGCGGCGCCACCTACACGCTGACCGGGGCCTCGGGGGAAACGTGGCAGGTCGATGCCCTCTCCGGCGGCCTGATCGGGCTGCTCGTGTTCTTCGCGGCCATCACGCTGCTGTTCGCAGGCCGCTACCCGCGAGGGCTGTACGACTTCGTCGTCGGCATGAACCGCTGGGTGCTGCGGGTCATCGCCTACGCCGCCTTGATGACCGACGCCTACCCGCCGTTCCGTCTGGACCAGGGGGGTACGGACGTGCCCGCCCCCGCACCCGATGACCTCGCACCAGCATCGGCCGCGCCGGCCCCGGCTCCGCCCGCATGGGCCGGCTGAAGGACCGCGCGCACGGATGGAAGTGAATGCCCGTTGACGAGGGGTCTGGAGGCCGGTATTGAACATTGCTTACTACCACGCTTCGAAATTCGGTAACGGCGCCATGGTCGCGGAGGAGTTCAAGAAGATCATGGCGGCCAGGGGAGTAACGGTCAGCGTCCAGCACATCCGGGATGCCAACCCGAAAGACCTTCCCGAGGCTGACCTGTACGTGTTCAGCTCACCAGGCCGCTTCGGGAAACCGAAAGGAAACGCCCGCAGGTTCCTGGGCGAGGTCAGCCTGGAGGCAGGGACGAAGTACACGATCCTGACCACCCAGGGCGCCCCGAAGCCAGACCCGAAGACCGGCAAAATGCCGTCTCAGGAGGAGCTGGATCGCTGGGAGCGGGTCGTCCCGATCATGAATGAGCTGCTGGAAGCCAAGGGAACGAAGAAGGTCGCCGACGGCCGATCGCCACTGCGGGGTTTTCCTGGTGGTATCTGGCGAACGCCGCGTCGAAGAACGGCGCGTCGAATGTTGAGCCGGAGCCGGTAAGAGTAGCGGCGGGACCGCCGCTGCTGGCCGTGGGCGGTGCCGGTGAGGAGGTACTGGTGCTGCCCGCGGTCGTGGCGGTGCACGCGGCCAGGGCGAGCATCATGATCGCGGGCCGCGCCCACGGCCTGCAGGACGCGGAACCCGGCAAGGGCAGCCAGGCTCGGGGCCAGCCCGCACAGGGCCGAGCCGAGGATGAAGACACCGAAGCCGTAGGCGTACAGGAGCTTGCGGCCGGCCATGTCCGCCACCCGCCCCACCGCGGTGACCGTCGCCGCCAGGACGAGGAGGTAGCTGAGGCCGACCCAGGTCACGGCGCCGAGGCTGGCGTGGAACGTGCGCTGCAGGGTGGGCAGGGCGAGGGTGACGATGCTGGCGTCAAGCTGGCCCATGAACGCGCCCACGCATACGGTCCCCACGGCCAGCCACGGGGCGCCCGGCGCCCGGGCGATGGCCCGGGGGCGGGGCGGTTCGGTGAGGAACCGCTGAAATTCGCGGCGGGCGGCAGTACGGGCTGGCTGGGCTGCTTCGCTGGCCGGCACTCGTCCTCTGCCTCCGCCCGGGCCGGCGAATCCGGCTCCCCTGCCATCGTCGGGGCTCCCGCTGGTAGATGTCGAATACTTGTTCTTGCTGATCGCTATACGATCTTCTTATGGATCTGCGGCGCCTGGGTCACTTCCTCGCGGTGGCCGATCACGGCGGATTCTCCCGCGCGTCGAAGGCCGTGTTCGTCTCCCAGCCAGCGTTGTCGCTGTCCGTCAGGGAGCTGGAGGAAGAACTCGGCGCCGAGCTGTTCTACCGGGCAGGCCGCAGCGTGCGGCTCACCCCGGCCGGCAAAGCGCTCCTCGGGCCGGCCCGCCAGCCGCTCCGCGACCCCGCGGGCGAACTCATTCGCCGAGCGATTCGTGGGAACACTGCGCCGCGAGTGCCTGGACCACGTGCTGATCCTCGGCGAGCAGCATCTGCGGAAGGTGCTCGCCGAGTACGCGCGGCACTATAACGGCCACCGTCCGCACCA
>JBEKCN010000906.1:0-2785 GCA_050014855.1 Streptosporangiaceae bacterium
GGGGTCTTCCCGGACTACGTAGCGGCCCGGGCGTTCGGCCCGGTCAACGCCGCCCGGCTGCTGCGCGCCGCGCAGGTGCCCGCGTCCGAGCAGGAACGGCTGGTAGCTACGCCCGACATCGAGCTGCTGGAGCACCTCGGCACCCGCTGGTACCGGTCGGCGCTGGCCCTGGCCCCGGTGCAAACCGGACGGCTGGCTGTCGTCGCCGAGGTCGCTGACCGGTTCCGCCAGGCGCGACGCGTGCTCAATCATGTTGCGGACCGCTACCTGACGGGCCAGGACAATCCCTGGTTCCCCGCCCCCGGCCGTTGAGCCCTTGGCCCTGGGCCGTGCGCCCTGCGCCCTGGGCGCCGGACGCGCCCGCAGACCGGCTGGCCTGCAGCCCCTGAGTTCCGGGGCCCTGAGTTCCGGGGCCCTGAGTTCCGGGGCCCTGAGTTCCGGGGCCCTGAGCCCCGGAGACCCGTCGACGCCGGCCGGGTCAGGCTCCGCGGTCGATCGCGCTCTGCAGGGACTGGATATAGCCCCCGCTCGTGTAGGTGGCGCCGGACACCATGTCGATCTTGGCGCTCTGCGCCGAAAGCGTCTCGGCTTCCAGCTGGGGGAAGGCGAACGCACCGATCTGGAGGTCGTGCGCCGTGGTGCTCGGCTGCTGCAGGATCGTCACTTTGATGATCTTGCCGGCCTTGACCGCCGCCTGGATCTGGACCGGCCCGTAGATCGTGCTCGCGACATTGCCGGTGATGATGCGCGCGCCTGCGGTGTCGCCCTGACCTGGGGGCGTCCCGGGTGATGCGCCACTGCCCGACGGGGCAGTCCCGCCGCCACTGGTCCCGCTGGCCGCGCCCGAGGGGGCGGTCCCGCCTGCTCCGTTTGTCGTCCCGGCTCCGCTGGAGGTTCCGGCGGTGCCCCCCGGGCCCGCCGTCCCGGCCGGGGCGGCGGACACCGCCGACGTGCCGGTGTGCGACTTGAACGTCAACAGCACGACCAGTCCGGCAATCGTGCCGGCGATGGCCAGGACAACGCGGCGCATCGGGTCCTCCGTGCGGGTAGCGGAGAGCAGGCCGGATCACCGCAGCGGTGCGGCTCGGTGTCCCTCCGGGTAAGACTGGATCGTTAAAACCTAGCGCTGACGGGCCGGCTAAGAGCCTGGTCGTGGCGGGCGGGCCCGCTGTCGCGCCCGCGCCGGTCCTGGGATAGCGTCAAGGCCGGCTCAGCGCCTCAATTCGTAACCAGAAGTAGTAATAGTGGCCACCGGTCCGGCCGACGCTGGGCGCCTTGTTGATGGGAGCGAAGATGAACGCTGGAGGGATCGTGCCCGAGCTGCCCGCGGCCGGGCTCCCGGAGGGCGCGTATCTGCTGGATGTCCGCGAGGATGACGAGTGGACGGCCGGGCATGCGCCCGATGCGGTCCACATTCGGCTGGGCGATCTGGGCGGGCGGACCGACCAGGTTCCGCGCGACCGCGAGGTGTACGTAATCTGCCGGGCCGGGTCGCGATCCGCCTACGCGGCCCAGGCCCTCGGCACGGGCGGCTGGAATGTGGTCAACGTGGCCGACGGCATGCTCGGCTGGGAGTCAGCGGGCCGTCCCATGGTCAGCGAGTCGGGCGCGGACCCGTTCGTGGCCTAGTTACCGGGGTTGATGTCCTTGTTCTGGCTCGGAGCCGAAGTGGGGATCGGTGGCGTCAACTGTCCGGCCCGCTCGCCCAACGACGGCCCGGACAGCACGTCAGCATCCGTAACGCTGTTGACGAGGTAAGGCTTCAGATTGCTGTCTGGCCGCGCAGGCTGCCGGGCGGGCCGGCGCGAGAAGCCAGCGCTACCGTGTCGCCAATCGAAATGGCAGCTATCATCTCGGCTGGGCCAGTCCTGGCGTTCGCATAGAAGTGTGTCGATGCTGGCGCATACTGGAGAAATGTCCACCGTCACCAGTCTTCAGCCGCTCCCGCCGGTCAGCCCGTGCGCGCCGCTGCTGACGGAGCCGATCACGGCGGAGCAGGCCGCTGATCTGGCCCGCCTGCTCAAGGCGCTGGCTGATCCGACCCGGCTCCGGCTGGTCTCGATGGTCGCGGCGCACGAGAACGGTGAAGCGTGCGTCTGCGAGCTAACCGAGCCGCTCGGGCTCACTCAGCCGACGATTTCGCACCACCTCAAGGTGCTCATCGACGCGGGCATCCTGATCCGTGACAAGCGCGGCGTCTGGGCCTACTACGCCCTGGTCCCCACCGCCTTGAACGCTCTGGCCGCTGTCCTGAGCCCGTCCTCCCTCTCCCGGTAATCCGCCAGCCAGGCGACCAGCCCCAGCACCGTGAAGCCCGCCGCCGTGATCGACGCGCCGACCCAGCCCCAGTGCGTGCGGGTTATCTTCGCTACCGAGCCCGACGCGGCCACGATCCGCCGGCATGAGAAGTTCGTCGCCGAGTGCGTGCGCCGGATAGTGGCTCCGCCTTCGTAACGCCCTCGTGATTGGAGAACGCTGTGAAGTACGTCAACCTCGGGTCCACCGGGCTGCGCGTGTCGCGTGTCTGCCTGGGGATGATGAGCTACGGCAACGACAGTGACCGGGCCTGGGCGCTCGACGAGCAGGCCGCCGAGCCGATCGTTAAGGCCGCCGCGGACGGTGGTGTCATCTTCTACGACACCGCCGACACCTACTCGGGCGGCGCCAGCGAGGTGGCCACGGGCCGGCTGCTGGGCAAGCTGTTCAGCCGGGACGAGGTGGTGGTGGCGACCAAGGTGTTCATGCCGGTCAGGCCCACCGGCCGCCCGGAGCCGGGGCCCGGACG
>JBEKCN010000907.1:0-2784 GCA_050014855.1 Streptosporangiaceae bacterium
GGGCGCCGGTGCTCCAGCGCCGTGCGGAGCTGGGCCCGGCCACGGTGGATCCGGCTGCGGACGGTGCCGAGCTTCACGTCCAGGGTGGCCGCGATCTCCTCGTACGACAGGCCCTCGATGTCACACAGCACCACGGCCGCGCGGTACTCGGGGGCGAGGTCCCGCAGCGCAGCCTGGATGTCGCCGTCCAGGTGACGCTCGTCGAAGGCATCGGCCGGGCTGGGGTCGCCGCCGGGGAGGCGCCCCGCGACGTCCTGGCCGAGGCCCTCGAAGCGGATCCGCTGCCGGCGGCGCGCTGAATCCAGGAAGAGGTTGGTGGTGATCCGGTGCAGCCAGCCCTCGAAGGTCCCGGGCGTGTAGCTCGACAGGGAACGGAACACCCGCACGAAAACCTCCTGGGTAAGGTCTTCGGCGTCGTGCGGGTTGCCGGTGAGCCGGTAGGCCAGGCGGTAGACCCGGGCCTTGTGCGTGCGGACGACATCATCCCAGCTCGGCGCGATCCACGGCCCCGAGCCTCCCGAGTCTGAGGCCGGCCTGGGCTGCCGGCCAGCGTCGTCCACGACACACTCCCTCGCCTTGTCTCGCGTCTGCGTCAGAACCATGGTGCCCGCGATTCCCTGCTCGTACCAGTCGCGTACCCAAGCCGCCCGCCGACTGGCGCCAAGGGCCTGCCGATTTAGCTAACGGTCCGGCCGGCTGAATTGGTTCCCGCCTCCCCCGGCGGGCGCTAGGCTCCCTGAAGATCTATTTCTCTTTCCGGGGGAGGAAAATCATCGCGAACCTGCACGCGGCAGTCGGCTACGCGGACGGCTACCTTCCCGAGGACGAACCGCTGAGGGCGGCCCGAGCCAGCGCCGAGGAGCTGGGCGGCAGCGAGCCGATCAGGCCGGTCGCGGGGGCCGTGCTGCGTTTCCTCGCGGCGGCGATCGGCGCCCGCACGGTGGTGGAGATCGGCACCGGCTGCGGCTCGTCGGGCATCTGGCTGCTGCGCGGCATGTGCCCGGACGCCGTGATGACCAGCGTCGACGTGGAACCGGAGCATCAGCGAATGGCCCGTAAGGCGTTCGCCGAGGCTGGGTTCGCCCCGAACCGGTACCGGCTGATCCTGGGCCGCGCGCTGGACGTGCTGCCCCGGCTGTCCGACGGCGCGTACGACCTGGTGTTCTGCGACGCGGACAGCCGCGAGTACCCGGACTATCTGGAGGCTGCGCTGCGGCTGCTGCGGGTCGGCGGCATCGTGGCCTTCGACGATGTGGTCGTGCCGGCGGAGCTGGCCGGGGCGGACGGGACAGGCCCGGACGGGGCAGGCCCGGACGGGGCAGGCGCGGACGGGGCAGGCGCGGACGGGACCGGAGACGGGCTGGGTCCCGCCGGCTGGGTCGGCCCGGGAGCGGCCCAGGTGCGGGAACTCGCCGACCTGATCCGCGGCGACGAGCGGCTCATGCCGCTCTTCCTGCCCGTCGGGGAGGGCATCCTCGCCGCCGTACGGCGTGCCTAGGCCTGTGGTCCCCCGGCCTGGGTGAGCCAGCGGAGCAGTAGCCGGGTGCCGAAGCCGGTGCCGCCCTTGGTGAGCTCGCCGTCGTCGCTGCCGACCCGTGCGGCGCCGGCGATGTCCAGGTGCGCCCAGCGGCGGCCGCCGGTGAACTCCCGCAGGAACATGGCCGCCACGATGGAGCCCGCCTGCCCGTTCTTCGCGCCGTTCATGCCGCTCGGGATGTGCGCGAGGTCAGCGGTGGCCGAGGTCAGCGCCATCGCGTAGTCGGCCGGCATCGGCATCCGCCAGAGCGGCTCCCCGGCGGCCGCCCCGGCCTCGGTGAGCGCCTCGGCCAGGTCGTCCGCGCTGGCGTAGAGTGCGCCGATCGAGGCGCCCAGCGCGATCCGGGCCGCTCCGGTCAGGGTGGCGAGGTCGACGATGACGCCGGGGCTCAGGGTGGCTTGGGCGTAGGCCAGCAGGTCGGCCAGGACCAGGCGGCCTTCGGCGTCGGTGTTCAGCACCTCCACCGTCCGGCCACCGAAGATGGTGATGATGTCACCCGGGCGCATCGCCGAGCCGGACGGCATGTTCTCCGCCGCGGCGACCAGCCCGGTCACCCGGGCCCGCACGCCGAGCGCCCGCAGCGCCGACATCGCCGCGATCACCGCGGCACCGCCGGCCATGTCGGTCTTCATCAGCTTCATGCCGTCGTTGGGCTTCAGGGACAGCCCGCCGCTGTCGAATGTGATCCCCTTGCCGGCCAGCACGACGTGCGCTTGTGCAGCGTCCGCGGGACCGGTTGCCTCTCCGGCATCCGGCTGGTAGCTCAGCTCGATCAGCCGCGGCGGGTGGGCCGACCCGCTGCCGACGGCCACGATGCCGCCGAACCCGGCCGCGGCGAGCTCCGCCTCGTCCCGGACCCGCACGCTCAGGCCGGAACGCCCGGCCACCTCCACCGCGCGCGCCGCCAGCCAGCTGGGGGTCTTGACATCCGATGGCATGTTGACCAGGTCGCGGGCCAGCGCGACAGCCCCCGCGATCACGGTGGCTTCCTGGGTGCCGTCGTGCTGAGCTGGGGTTTGCTGGTCGGGCACGGCGAGCAGGACTGCGCGTGGCTCCGGTGCCGGATCGGGGACGGTGGCCCCGTCGCGCAGCGAGAACGTGTAGCCGCCCAGCAGCAGGCCCTGGGTGAACGCGCCGGGACCATCGCCGGGACCGTCGGACGGCAGGACGGCCACGGCCCGCTGGCCGGGCTCGACCAGCCGGGCCAGGGCGGCGCCGGCCCGCCCGAGGTCGGCCGGGGAACCGTC
>JBEKCN010000908.1:0-2783 GCA_050014855.1 Streptosporangiaceae bacterium
GCCTGACTGGATCTGGTCTCGTACTTCAACAGGCGGACCGGACCATGCGTCCTTGTTCCGGCCATGTGGTTCTTTTAAATTGCAGCCACTGTCCAGTGATCACGGCAAGAAGTCCACTCGAGGCTCATCAGGGCACCGAAATCGCTGTCGTCCCGAGCCAGGTACTCCGTGAGGAACAGCCCGGCGTCGCGCACATAGCGGCGAGTGGTGCCGGCCACCAGCCCGCGCTCTTGCGCCAGCTAGATGCGGTAATCCCCGACCATCCGCTGCACCGGCGTGCACGCCGCCGGCGGCATAGGCTGCGGCGTCACGCCTTGCCCGCGCAGATAGAACTCAGCAGCCTTCGCCCGGTCGCCGCGGAACACCAGGACAGGTACGCCGAGTACCCGGTACGTCAGCAGGTAGGACGCTATGGGACCCTTCGTGTTCGGCGCGCCACTAAATTTTGGCCTCAGGTCGCCACGAGCCGGCGGGTACACCGCCGGACACCGGCCGAGATGCTCAGGTAAAAAGGCCGTCAGCCTGCGGTTGCCCCTGTCACCTTTTCCAGCGAGCTTCGCTGGTACTTGATCACCTTCTCAGCGAAGTGGTAGGTGCTGGTCACCTCCCAGGTGAGCAGCTGCTTGGCCAACTCATAAGCGAAGGCCACGAGTGCCATGCTTACGCCCGGGTAAGGGAACAGTTCCAGGGCAGGGGCTGCATCCAGCGCACCTGCTGCGTCGATAACTTCGGTGGGGTCGACGGCGTCGGTGGTGTCCATCTCAGGTCATCTCTTCTCATGAACACTCCCCAGCAGACACCGCACTGTAGCCGACGATAAGGGACCGAAGACAGGTAAGGACAGTGACCTTTAGTCCTTGCTAGTGGCGATTTGGTATTCGTTCATGAGTCCGCCGAGGACTTGTTTCCGGCGGATCCGATGCTCGGCGAGGTCGATCTCCGGTGGCCGGGCGTGAGCTTGAGCGGGTGCGAGCTGGCCGAGGGCCGGTGCGGCGTGGCGGTGTTGTAGTGGCGCAGGTACTCGGTGAGCACCTGTCGCAAGTGGTGCTCATTGGCGATCAGCACCCGGTCGAAGAGTTCGCGCAGGGTACCGATCATCCGTTCGCAGACCGCGTTCGCGATCGGCGCCCGCGGTGGGCTGGTAAGAATTCCTGCCGCCGTGAACACGGCGTCGAAGGAGCTGGTGAACTGGCCTGCGCGATCCCTGAGCAAGGGCGCGCTCACCTGTCATCGCAGCCGGCGCAGGTAGGTGTCGGCGGGCTCGGCCGCCTGGATGCGGATCTGGCCGTCAACGGCCCGGGCCCCGTCAGGGCGGGCGATGACAGGCAGGTCGAGTTCGGCGATTTGCGGCAGGTCGTCGGCCAGCTGGGAGATCCGCAGCAGCAGGTCCCGCAGCGCGGCGAGGTCGGCGGCGGGGGTGCCGGGCCGCCCGAGCAGGAGCGGGGCGACGCGGTTGGAGCGGATCAGTTCGTCGGCGTCGGAGTCGGTGAGCGGAGCGAGCCGGGCGGCGCGGTCGGCCAGCACGTAGGCAGCCGCGCCGCCGAGCCCGAACAGCACCAGCGGGCCGAACATTTGCTCCTGCAGCACGCTGATCATCACCTCGACACCGCCGGTGATCATCGGCTGGACAATGACGGCGGCCAGCCGGTCGCCGAAGGTTTCCCGCAGCGAGCGGAACCCGCGCCGGACGTCGTCTGCCCCGTGCAGGCCGATCAGCACAGTGCCCCCGGCGCTCTTGCGCACCAGGCCGGGCACGTCTGCCTTGAGCGCAACGGGGGCCGCGAATCGTGCCGCCGCCGCGACCGCGGCGTCCTGGGTGGTGACCGCGATGCGGTCGGCCAGCGGTACGCCGTAGCAGCCGAGCAGCTCCGCGGTAGCGTCCAGCGGCAGCCAGCCGCCCTTCGGGGCGTCGGTGAGAAGGCTGGTGACCAGTTCCCTGGCCCGGTCCTGGCGCAGGCCGTCGAGGTCAGGCACCCGTCCCGGCGGGAGCGCACGCCACATGCCGTAGCGCACGGCGTGACCGAGGGCGCGGGCGGCGGACTCGGGGTAGGCATAGGCCGGGACGGCGGGGTCGTCCTCGCCCGGGCCTGGCAGCAGCCGGACCGCCTCCACCTGATCCATCACCGTCGCGGCGATCGGCACCGGCGGCCGCGCCGCCCGCACCTCCGGAACCAGGTCGCTGGTCGCGGTCGTGGCTGTCAGTGCCAGGACAGCGTCGACGCCCGGGTCGGCGCCGGCCAGTTCCAGGCACTGCCGGAAGAAGCCAGGGGCGATCGCCGCCGTTGTATTGACCGGCCCGGCCACCTCGGCACCCGGGGGGAGCATGTCCCGGAGCGCCCGCCGGGTGTCCTGGGCAAGGCGGGCGACCCGCAGGCCCGCGTCGCCGCACGCGTCGGCGGCCAGCACCCCGCCGCCACGGGTATTGGACACCACGGCGACCCTGTGTCCTTGGGGTACCGGCTGCGAGGCCAGCAGGGCTGCGGTGTCGAGTAGCTCGCCGAGGTTGGCGGCGGCGATCACGCCGGCCTGCTCGAGCAGGGCCTGCCTGGTGAGGGGGGGTGCCACCGCTGCGGCGGCGCGGGCTGCGGCGAGGCGCCGGCCCGCCGCGGACCGGCCCACGTTCACGGTCAGGACCGGCTTGGTGCGGCCGAGGCGGCGGGCGGTGCGGGCGAACTTGCGGGGGTTCCCGAACGACTCCAGGTACAGCACGGCCAGCTTGGTCGCCGTGTCGGACTCAAACCACAGCAGCATGTCGTTGCCGGAGACGTCGTCTTTGTCGCCGA
>JBEKCN010000909.1:0-2782 GCA_050014855.1 Streptosporangiaceae bacterium
CTGATTGTGGCCAGCCCCAGGATGAAGCTGATCGCGCTGATGACGGCGCCCGCGTACATGAGCCGCACCGCGGTTTGCACCGAGGTTGGCGGCGCCGACGGCGGCGCGGGCTCCGGCATCTGGTTCCCGCCTGCGGCAGACGGGTAATTCTCGTACATTTACGCTCCCTCGCATATGCGTGGGCACAGCGTGCCGGCGGGGCCCGCACGGCAGTCGCCCCGTTAATACGCCTGCAGCCTAGTAGCCCAATGCGCCGGTCGCCAGAAGCGGCCGAAGGCGGCGGGAAACGATATCCACCGGATATTTCACCGCCCCGCGGCGTGGCGCTGTCCTGCTACAAACGATTGGTGCCGCAGGGTATGGCCAGAGGTCGTGCAATTGTGAGCGTGGCCGGTATCATGCGTGTACGCCTTGCAGCCGCAAGGGACGATGCACGTGCATGGTCGGTCTAGCTGCAGTTGGGGTGGGGTGGTGAGCAGATGTCGGCATGGGGGGTCAGCCGACGGTGCCTGGCCCGGAGACGCACGGCCGCCGAAGGCGGAGCCCGGGACCGCATGGCGCCATGCTGGGGGTCGCGGAGGTGATACCCAGCCATCCCGGCAGCGGCCCGACCGTCCTGCGGATACTTCTGGGATCGCAGCTACGGAAATTGCGTGAAGCGCGCGGTATATCGCGCGACGATGCCGGTTACCGGATCCGCGCTTCGGGGTCGAAGATCAGCCGTCTCGAGCTCGGCCGGGTCAGCTTCAAGGAGCGGGACGTCATCGACCTGCTCGAGCTGTACGGCGTGGCCGGCGAGACCGAGCGCGCCCAGCTGATCTCGCTGGCCCGCGAGGCGAACTCGCCTGCGTGGTGGCAGAAGTACTCCGACGTCGTCCCGGACTGGTTCCAGATCTACGTCGGGCTCGAAGAGGCGGCCGAGCTGATCCGGGTGTACGAGGTGCAGTTCGTCCCGGGCCTGCTGCAGACCGAAGAGTACGCGCGCGCCGTGGTCCGGCAGGGCCAGCCGGCCGCGCCCGCCGGCGAGGTGGACCGCCGGGTCGCCCTGCGCACCCGCCGCCAGCAGCTGCTCAGCCGGCTCAGCCCGCCGCGGCTGTGGGCCGTCGTCGACGAGGGCGCGCTGCGGCGGCCGATGGGCGGCCGGGAAGTGATGCGGGGCCAGGTCGAGCGGCTGATGGCCGCGACCAAGGAGCCGAACATCACCCTGCAGGTGCTGCCGTTCACCTTCGGCGGCCACGCGGCCGAGGGCGGTGCGTTCACGATCATGCGCTTCCCGGAGGCCGACATGGCCGACATCGTCTACATCGAGCAGCTCACCGGCGCGCTGTACCTCGATAAGCGGGAAGACGTGGAAAGGTACAGCGAGGTCATGGAGCGTCTCAGCGTCAAGGCCACCGCGCCGGACCGGACGCAGGACATCCTGGCCGCGATCCTCGCGGAACTGTGAGATGGCGACGTCCCAGGGCGCGGCCGGCTCCGGCCAGCCGTACAACGGCATTCCCGCGCGGGAGCTCGACGGCCTGCGCTGGCAGCCGACCATGCCGGACGGGACCGGCGTCGAGCTGGCCCGGCTGGCCGGCGGCGGAATCGCGGTCCGGAACGCCAGCGATCCGGACGGGCCGGCCCTCATCTACACCAGGGCCGAGATCGAGGCGCTCATCGGCGGCGCGGCCGACGGGGACTTCGACGGCCTGCTGGCTTAGGACGGCCACCTAGCTTCGGCGCTAGAGTGCCAACGATGAGTTACGGTCAGACCGCCGAGCCCCCGGCCACCGAGCCTCCGCAGCCGCCGGGGCCTCCAGGGCCCCCGGCCACCGAACCCCCGGCCCCGGGGACACCCGCGGGGACCTCCGCCGGGACCGACGCCTGGTCGGCTCCCAGCAGGAAGCTGATCGGCTGGGAGATCTTCTCAGTCTTCGCCGTCTCCCTGGGCGCCAGCGGGCTGTACGCGCTGATCCAGCTCATCGGCTCGCTGACCGCCAGCAAGTCGCTCGGCAAGCAGCAGGCGGTGCTGAACGGGTCGCTCGCCCCGGGCCGCCCCACGCTCGACCTCATTCTGCAGCTCACCGGCATTGCGATCGATCTTGCCCCGGTGGTGCTCGTCTTTTATCTGTTCGCCCGGGAAGGGGAGACGCCGTCGGTCATCGGCTTTGACTTCCGCCGCCCGGGCCCGGACCTGCTCCGCGGCGCGGCGCTGGCCGCGCTCATCGGCGGCAGCGGCCTGGCTCTCTACCTGACCGCCTACCACCTTGGCTTCAACCTGAACGTGGTGGCGGAAAGCCTGCCGAACGTCTGGTGGCGCATCCCCGTGCTGATCCTCTCGGCCGCCCATGACGGGATCCTGGAGGAGACCGTGGTCCTCGGCTACCTCCTCCGCCGGCTCGAGCAACTCGGCTGGCGGCCGTCCCGGGCCATCGCGCTCAGTGCCGTGCTGCGCGGTTCCTATCACCTCTACCAGGGCTTCGGCGGCTTCATCGGCAATGCGGTGATGGGCGTGATCTTCGGGCTGTGCTACCGGCGCTGGGGCCGGGTCATGCCGATGGTGATCGCGCACACCCTGATCGACATGGGCGCGTTCATCGGTTACGCGGAACTGCACGGTCACGTCTCCTGGCTGCCCTGATTTGCCGGCTGCCCTGCATGGGCCGGCTGCCCTGCATGGCTGGCTGTTTCCAGGTTTCTGGATGCTGCCGCTTTCCGGCTGCCCTGGCCACCCGGCTCGCCTAGTCTTCGCCCATGACCGCGAGGCCGCCTGAGAAAGCGAGATCCCGCCCGACCGTGG
>JBEKCN010000910.1:0-2778 GCA_050014855.1 Streptosporangiaceae bacterium
GTGATCACAGTGCCGTCGGAGAACTCGACCTCGTAGCACGGGCGGCCATGCATGACGGGCGTCGCGGCGATCACCTGGCATGCGCGACCGTGCTCGTCGAAGACCTCGCCGCCGACCTGGATCTCGCCCATGGTGGTCCAGCCATCCGGCGTCGGGATCGGCGTATCCAGAGCGAGCGCTTTCCCGGACCCGGTAGCGCCAGCGATCAGCATGTGCGGCATCTTGGCCACGTTCGCGACCACCGTGCGGCCCTCGACGTCCTTGCCCAGGCCCACGATCATCGGATGCTGGTCGTTGACGGCGACCGGCGATCTGAGGACGTCGCCGAGGCTGACGATCTCCTTGTCGAGGTTCGGGATCTCGATCCCGATCGCGGACTTGCCGGGGATCGGGGAAATGATCCGCACGTCGGCGCTCTTGACCGCGTAGGAGATGTTCTTGCTCAGCGCGGTGACCCGCTCCACCTTGACCGCAGGCCCGAGCTCGATCTCGTACCGGGTCACCGTCGGGCCCCGGGTGAACCCGGTGACCTGGGCGTCCACAGTGAACTGCTCCAGCACCTCAGACAGCGAGGCCACCATGGCGTCGTTGGCCTTGGTCCGGGCCTTGGGCGCCGAACCGGGGCGCAGCAGCGCCGCCGGGGGCAGGGTGTAGCTCCCGTCGGCCGCGCCGGTCAGCGTCAGCTGCTCCGGCTGCCGGAACGGATCATGCGCCGCCGGGACCCCCGCGGGGCCTCCCAAGCGGCTGGCGCCAGGCCCGGGCTCGGTGTGATCGGAGTGGCCAGTGTGATCGAAGTGGCCGACGTGATCGGCCCCGGGCAGCTCCGGCAGGCCGTGTGGCCCTGGTGCCCCGGACGTGCCGGGCAGGAAGCCGAGCGCTTCGAGCATGCTCTCATCGGTGTCGGGGCCGACCGGGCTCACGTCGCCAGCCGGGACGGCCGGCCCGGCGTGGCCGTCGCCGAGCCCGGCGGCGGGATCTTCCATCGTGCCGCGCCGGGCGCGCGTCTCGGCGTCCAGCAGGGGCGAGTCGTACGGCTTGACCCGGTCGCTTCCCTCGATGGCGGTGCGGGCGCCGCGCGCGGCCCGGGCCAGCTGACCGCGGATGCGCCTGCCGCCGCCGTCGAGCGGGGTGGCCTCTTCGCCGTCCTGCTCGCCGAGCTTCGGGCTGTAGTCCTCGTCCTCGCCGAGGACGCGGGTGCGGCGGCCGAAGAACTCGCGGGCCTCCTCCATCCGCTCGGGAATCCGGTGCACCGGGGTGCCCGTGATGACCAGGACGCCGAACCCGGCGACCAGGGCCAGGATGGGCGCCGCCACCCAGGCCGTGAGCACCCTGGCCAGCGGAACGGATGCGGCGTATCCGACCAGGCCGCCCGCGTGGCGCATGGCCGCCTCGCCGTCCGAGGGCGACGGCATGCCGTTGGCGATGTGCACCAGGCCGAGCACACCGATGCTCAGCGTGGCCCAGCCGATGACGACCCGGCCGGTCTCTGAGTTGCGTTCCGGGTGGCGCAGGTACCGCCAGGAGATCAGCGCGGCCAGCAGGGGGGTCAGCCAGGACGCCGCGCCCGCGGCGCCGTGCACGAACGCCGAGATGGACCGGCCGACCAGGTTGTCCATCCCCCACCAGATGCTGGCGGCCAGCACGATAGCCACGGCCAGCCAGAGCAGCCCGACGCCGTCCCGTCGGTGCTCGGGATCGAGGTCCCGGGCATTGTGGCCGAACCGGCGCGCGGTGAAGCCCGCGAGGCCGGCCACCACCATCCACGCCGCCGCGACCGCGTGCCCGATCCACTGAACGAGGATCACGATCGGGTCGTGCGTCTGCCGACGCGACTGCGGGCGGCGGCCGTAGGCTCCCCCGCGTGCCCTGGCCGCAGGGCGCCCGCCGCCTCGGCTGCGGCTGCGGTTGCGATTCGCGGTTGAGCTGCCGCTGCGCGCCTTCGGTCCGGTTCCCGCACGGGACGCACCGGAGCGCCCGGACGAGGTAGCGGGCTTACGCCGGGCAGGCCGGTCCGGCTCCGCGCGGAATTCACCGGAGCCGCCGCGCTGCGGGCGGGTTGAGCCTTTGGGCGCACGTGTCGCCATGATGACCAAGCTAACGAATAACCCGCCTCCGGTGGGGGATGCCGGCCGCGGTGTGTCCCCCCGCCGCGGAAGGGCGGGCACCGCGGAAACCGGGCACGAGCACGTCCGAGCCGATGCGCGGCCAACTCGGCGGCCACGCCCGGCGTGGATCATTTGCACGCTGATGATGCGAATCCTCCGGCAGAATGCAGGGGCTCGCATCACCCAGCACGGATGATACCTGGGCCGGCCGCGCTGCTACGGCCCTAGCCAGGGCAGCCAGACTCCGAAACTTTCCCGGCCGGGCCAGGCACAGGACAGGACAGTGGCTGGGTGCGCCCGCAGCACGGTCGCGCCGGTGATGCCTCCGACCGGTTGCCGTTTTCTGGCGGCGTGAACGTGGCTGCCACGTTTGTCACGCTCACCCGGGCTGGGTGATGCCCTTCGGTTCGGGCGGGATGAGACTCGGGTTCGTAGGTCTTCTAGCTTGATGAGCGATAGGGCAAGGCCCATAGCGACAGGGACGGCACATGGCTTCGCTCTGACCTGGCCAATGAGCGGGCTGAGTCAGCGTGGCTAGCCCGCCTGCGCGGAAGGTGGTGCCGGCCCGGCGGCGGCTGATCGTCCTGGGGGTGCTTCGCTCGCTCGCGGCGGCCGTCGTGCTGGTTGCTTTGTATTACCTGCTGCCGCTGGATCATCTGGCGAACGTGCCGCT
>JBEKCN010000911.1:0-2777 GCA_050014855.1 Streptosporangiaceae bacterium
TATATCAAGCGCATTGCAAACTATACTTTTCACCATGGCGGTTCCGGGTGGGTCGCTGCCGGGGCAGGCAAGGACGGCCGGGCGGGACCCCGGCGGAGACTCCGCCGAACCCGGCCTTAGGAGGCAAAAATGAGGTCGGCAGCAGCCAGTCCGGCGGGGTGGCCGGCGATGCCCAGGCCGGACGGGACGGGACCCAGTGACGTCAGGGTGCCCGGCGGGCCATCGGGGACGGCGCGCGCGACGGACGGGATCACGCTAGGCGTGGAGGAGGAGTTTGTGCTCCTGGACCCGTCCGCCGGCACCGCTGCGCTGGCCGGCCCGGACCTGGCGCGGATGCTCGGCGGGGAGCCGGGGGTGCAGCAGGAGCTGATGCGGTTCCAGGTGGAGACCGGAACCAGGGTGTGCACCAGCCTGGACGGCCTCGGCCGCGAGCTGATCCGGCTCCGGCGCCTGGCCGCTGACGCCGCGGCGAGCCTGGGCTGCCGGCTGGTGGCCTCAGGGGTCGCGCCGTACCGCACGCCCGGGCTGGCCGCCGTGACAGGCCAGCCCCGTTACCAGGAGCTGGCACGCCGGTACGGCCCGGTGGTGGCCGATGCCGGCACCTGCGCCTGCCACGTGCACGTCGGGGTCCCCTCCCGGGACCTGGGCGTCCAGGTCCTGGCGCGGCTGCGGCCCTGGCTTGCGCCGCTGCTCGCCGTCACCGCCAACTCCCCGATCGCCGACGGGCACGATACCGGATGGGCCAGCTGGCGGTACACGATCCAGACACGCTGGCCGACCGCGGTGCCGCCCGCGGCGTGGCCGGACGCGGCCGCCTACGACACGGCAGTCCGCCGCCTCATCGGGTGCAGGGCGGCGCTGGACGAGCGGAGCGTCTACTTCCTGGCCCGGCTTTCCCCGCGCTACCCGACCGTCGAGGTCCGGGTCGCCGACGTCTGCCTCGACGCCGGCACCGCCGTCCTCGCGGCGGGGCTGATCCGCGCCCTGGTCGCCACCGCCCTAGCCGAGGCCCGCCGCGGGACGCCGGTGGCAACGGCGCCGACCGGGCAGGTCGCCGCGGCCCTGGCCGCTGCGGCGCGTCAGGGGCTCGCCGGGACAGGAGTCGACCCGTTCACCGGGCAGGCCGTCGATGCGCCGACACTCCGCTCCCGCCTCCTCGATCATGTCCATCCCGCGCTCAGCGACCACGGCGACACCGATACGGTCACCAGGCTGCTGCACCGGCTCGACCAGCGGGGGACCGGAGCCGACCGCCAGCGAGCCCTGTTCACCAGCGCCGCATCCACGCGCGCGTTCATCAAGGCACTCGCCCGCGCGACGCTGTCCGGCTACGAGGTCCGGCCCAGGTACCGGTAACAATCGAGCGCGCAGAGGTGCTCCGCCGATGATTTGGCCGGCTCGGCAGGGTCTATGACGGCAGACCTCAGGCTGTGAACATGATCAATTAGTTAGGAGACCCATGACCGCCGCCGCGCTACCGCCCGTCGTCGACGCTGAAACTTGGCAGCGTCAACTCGACGCACTGCGTGCCCGAGAGAAGGCCGCGACCCGAGAACTCGACGCGATTGCCGCACAGCGTCGGCGACTGCCGATGGTCAAGATGCCCGACTACACCCTGGAGGGTGAGCAGGGACCGGTCCGGCTGGTCGACGTTTTCGGCGGCAAGTCACAGCTGATCGTCTACAACTACATGTGGTTCCCCGGCGAGCAGTGGCAGTGCCCGGGCTGCACAGGGTTCACCTCGCAGTTCACTCGGCTGGAGTTCCTAGACAACTACGACGGCCGGTTTGTCATCGTCACCCAGGGCCCAATCGAGGAGGCACTCGCGTACCAGCGGCGGGCCGGGAACAAAATGACCTGGTATTCCACAGCGAACAGTCCATTCGGCAGCGACGTCGGCGCACCGCCCGGCGGCGGATTCGCTGTCAATGTGTTCCTGCGCGACGGCGACACCGTGTATCGCACCTGGCACACCAACGGCCGTGGCACCGAGCAGCTCAGTTACGCCTTTGCGCTGATCGATCTGCTGCCCTATGGGCGGCAGGAGGAGTGGCAAGACTCGCCCGAGGGCTGGCCCCAGTCGCCCACCTACAGCCGGTGGGCTAGCTCCGAGGACATTGCCGCGCTCTACGGGCCAGATGCGTGAGGACGCTACCTGCACACGCCGGCCGCTGGCACACGCTGCGGTCAGGTAACGCGACGGGCAGCCTGGGCCGAGCAGAAATAACCGGGAGCCAGCAAACGACGCGTCCGGCGCACGGGCGCGAAGGCTCAATGCCAGGCGCCATCGTGCGGGTGGACAAGGTTCCTTCAATTCTCTCCCGCCCACACGGCCTGGCAGATTCCCGGCTTACGCGGCCCGGCCCGCGGGCCGCTGACCGTTCCGCTGGGCAGGCTCCTGCCGTCCCGGATCGCCGAATACCCCGGCGACGGCCTGACGCGCCCAGCGCATCCGTTCGGCCGCGAGCGCCGGGTGCTCACCGAACTCCTGCGCCACTCGCCCGGCGCAGCCCCGGCTGCCGAACTGGCGCACGGCCGCCGCGACAGACTGCCGGATCTGCCTGGCGCTGGGCTCATCGGATCGCTGCAGCGAGGACACGAACAAGGCGTCGGTCCGTGCCGCACTGATGCTGAGGAAATTGTTCACAGGCCGCATCACAGGCCTCCTCGACGGCTCGATACTGTCCCGACTACACCACGGGACTACGACATTTTCGGTTCGACCGGCGCCGCGCAGGCCGCCCGCGGCCTGCCGGAGAATAAGACCGCGCCGGCCA
>JBEKCN010000912.1:0-2776 GCA_050014855.1 Streptosporangiaceae bacterium
GTGAGGTGTTCACGTTTGGGGCTGACCTGCGTGGATGCGGCGTTCTTTGGGTCCGGCCCACGGGTTAAGCGCGGCGTGGCCACGCTATCTGGAGGTCGCCGTTCCGGTTCTTCGTGCTGGCCGGGGTATGCCCGCGCCGGGCGGTGTGGCTAGCGGTTCCAGCGGGGGTCGGCTTCGGCGATGGTGAGGCTGAGGGCCTCGAGCTCGGCGACCAGTTCGCGCAGGCGGCGGTGGCTGTCGAACCAGGGGCCGTAGTCGGCGAGCTGGTCGTCGGTCAGGATGCGGGTGGCGGTTTTCCCGTCTTTCTTGCGGGTCCACTGGTGGTAGGGGCCGTGCAGCCGGGGCGGGTCGGCGTGGCAGCGGCAGTTCGTGTGCCCGCAGCGGGTCATCCGGTCGGCGAGGGTGCCGGGCAGGGTGAAGCCGAGGGCGGCGATCTCGCGGGCGATGCGGGTGGCCTGGGCCTGCTGGGCCGGGGTGGGCGACACGTTGTCATTGTCGCAGCCGGGGTCCCGCATCTCGCGCATCGCATTAAGTATAAGTGCTGTATGACGAATGCTGATGCTGCCGCTTATATCGGGCGGTGGCGGCCGTCGTCGGTGTCGCCCGGCGCGGCGGCGTTCGCCCGGGACGTGATCACGAGAACCAGGCCGGAGGGCCGGGAGCGGGCGAAGAACCTGCTGTGGGCGGCGGGCAAGCTCGCTGATTACGGCCTCGGGCTGGGCCTTGAGCCGGTGCCGGAGGTGCTGCTGCACCCATCGATGGCCGAGCGGTTCACCCGGTGCGCGCCTGGCCTGTCCGGGGCGGCGCGGCGGACGCTGCGCACGAACCTGCGGTTCATCGGCCGGCGTGCCGTGCCGCAGCTGTATCCGGCGGATATGCCGCTGCCCCGGGAACGGGCCAAGAAGCCGTACAGCCCGGCGGAAATCGCCGGTTTCCTGGCGCTGGCGGACGCGCAGCCCACGATGGGACGGCGGATGCGGGCGGCGGGGCTGGTCTGCCTGGGCGCCGGCGGCGGGCTGATCCGGTCTGATCTGCGCGACGTGCGCGGTCCGGACGTGGCGTGCCGGTCCGGCGGGGTCGTGGTCACCGTGCGCGGCACCCGGCCGCGTGCTGTGCCGGTGCTGGCCCGCTACCACGCCCTGCTGCTGGCTGCTGCGCGCTTCGCCGGGAACGGCCTGGTCTGCGGCGGGGCCGATCCCGGCCGCCGGAACCTGACGAACCCGCTGATCAGCGCTCTGGACGGGGGAACCGGGCTGCCCCGGCTGGATACATCGCGGCTGCGGGCGACCTGGCTGGCCGACTGCGCGGAGCTGCTCGGGCTGGCCACGTTCATGCACGCGGCTGGGATCAGCTGCTCCCAGCGCCTGGGTGATCTCGTGGCCGGGCTGGAGCCGGCCGGCGAGACCGGGGCGGTCCGGCTGCTCGGGGCCCGCCTGCGATGATCACGCTGGCGGCGCTCGAGACGGTCATCGACGCCTCCGGCACCGCGGCGCGGATCGAGGCCATGCTGCCCATCGGGGTGCGCCGGCGGCAGCTGAGCGTCCGCACCCTGCTGGCCGGCATGTGCCTGGCCCTGGCCGACGGGCGGCCCGCCCACCTGACCCGCGTGCACCGCGCCCTGACCAGCCTGCCCGCAAGCGACCAGCTCCGGCTCGGCGTGATCGCGCAGTGGAAACACGGCCCGCACCGGCTGACCTGCCGGCAGGCCGAGCGGACCTTCGGCCTGGCCGCGGACGCCCTCGCCAAGGACGAGCCGGACGGGCTGCCGTCCGCAGATCTCGCCGGCACCTGCGATGACCTGCTGGAAGCCTCCGTCCCGGAGAAGTTCAAGGACGCCAGCGACTCGCTGGCCGTGGACTGGACGGACATGGAGACCTTCTCCCGGCCCCCGCCCGCCAAAGGCGGGGACTGCGCCGACCCCGAAGCCTCCTGGGGACACCGCAAGAACAACCTGCTGCGCAGCGAAAACGAGCTGTTCTACGGCTACTACCTCTCGGCCGGCATCATGATGCGCGAGGAGAACGGCCCGGCTGTCCCCGAACTCGCCCGCCGCATGACCCTGTCGTCCTGCCGCCACGACCCCGTCCGTGCCCTGGTCCCTGTCCTGACCCGGATGCCGGAAGACGGTATCCCGCTCGGCGACATCCTCGCCGACTCCGGCTACGCTCACCGCGACGCCGGAGCCTGGGCCATCCCGCTGCGCGCCGCCGGCGCGCAGCCCGTCCAGGACCTCCACCCGCACGACCGCGGCCCCAAGGGCACCCACGAAGGCGCCATCATCAGCAACGGCAACCTGTACTGCCCGAAGACGCCGCGCGCGCTGCTGGAACTCGGGCCGCTCACCCGCAGCGCCACCCCCGAAGAAGCCGCCGCGCACGACGCCCGCACCGCTGAGCTGGCCCGCTACAAGCTCGGCCGCCTCACCCGGGACGACGCCGACGGCTACCACCGCGTCGCCTGCCCTGCCGCCGCGGGCAAGATCCGCTGCCCGCTCCGCCCGCCATCGATGACCCTGGACCGGGACCGCCCGGAAATCCTGCAGCCCCCGCAGCATCCCCAGGCATGCTGCACCCAGCAGACGGTCACCATTTCCCCGGACGTGCTCGCCAAGACCGCGCAGAAACACGACTACCCGTCCGCCGCGCACCGCCGCTCCTACGCCCGCCGCACCGGAGCCGAACGTGGCTTCGCCACCGCGAAGGACCCCGCCAGCAACGACATCAGCCGCGGCTGGTGCCGCCTGATGGGCCTGGCCCCGCTGATGCTGTTCACCACC
>JBEKCN010000913.1:0-2763 GCA_050014855.1 Streptosporangiaceae bacterium
ACGAACCGGCCAGGCTTCTACGAGGCGCAGGAGGCGGCGATGACCGGGACCGGCGGCGGGATGCTCCTGGAGGATTACATCCGGCTGCGTCGCACCAAGGCGTGAGTTACTGGCCGCACCTGGAGTCCGGCGCGCTCCGGCAGCTGCACGGTCTTCCGGACCACGCGTTCGAAATGCTCGTGACGCTGTTGGCGAGGATCTGTGACGACCCTTACGACCCGGTGTTAAGCGCGCCGACCGGAGTGCCGCGACGGCGCGTCGCGGACGTCGGCGACTTCGGGTTCATCGTATTAGCGGTCGATGAAACTGCTGGCCTGATCCGCGTCTTCGACCTCGTGTGGACGGGCTGAAGCCGCGATCCTGTCAACGTCCCGTTAGGACTTCAAACTGCTTAACCCCCGATCCGCCTAATGCGCGGTTACCGGGTTCTCAACGATCACCTATTGAGGAACCCAGTCAGGTCTCTCTGCGTGTCGACGTTGGATGGGGAGCGGTCTGTAGAATCGTCGGCTCAAGGGGACGCGGGTTGCCGGGCATCATTAAGAGACCGTAGCGCCTGTATTTCTGGGTCCTCATCCAACGTGGGGAACCGCGCATTGCGCGGCAGGCGCAGCGCAGCCTTCGCCGCATTAATCATGGACACCCGTGCTTCTCGGAGGTCTCTCCATGCAGTCTCCCGCGCCTGCTCAAACACCTCAGGACGAAACCGATTCCTTTCAAAGCTGAGGGCTATGCGCACGTGGTCCTGGGCGTGCAGACCGAGAGCAGCATCCGCGACGCCCGGCGGGCACAGCAATCTGGCTCTTACTGGCTGACTGCGCATGCGCTTGTGTCTCTCTCCGCCCTGGGGCAGTCTCTATGAGATCTTGTCGTTTCCAGGAACTGGCTGCGCGTGCGGGATAACTGCCGCATGTTGCGAGACAGTATTACTGTCCGATTTACGCGCTGGCCCAGTCAGCGCAGTACAGAGCCCGCATATGTATTGACAGGTCATGGTGGCTCCATGACACTTTCCTTGTAAGGACCGCGCCCGTCAGGAATGCTGTCCTCCTGCGGCCAGGCAGTTTACAGGGGGCCTCATGGCCGAGGAAGCTGTTTCTAATAGCCCTGACGTAGTGCTGGGTCTTGACGCAGCGTGGGGTTTCGCGCCGGCCGATCAGATTAGTCCAGCGCTGGCTGGCCAGGCCGGTGCCCTGATCGACACCACGATGACCGCAGAACAGGTCACCGAGCTGCGCATTCACGGCGTCTCCGGGTCCGATGGCCCGACCATGCTGGAGCACCCGCAGGCGCTGCAGGTATCCGGTGACGCGGTGGCAGGGTTTTACCGGCGGTGGAGCCCGGATGGCCCGGGAAAGCCCGGCGTGCCGTGGAAACTGGAGGCCTACTCGTGGGGTGGGCTGACCGAGGCGCCGCTGGCCTCAGCATCCTGGCTGCTGCTGGCCCCGTTCATGATGTATAACGTCGCCTATTTCATGCTGCCGCCCACTGCGGCGGGCAGCGAGCCAGCAGTCATCCAGGAGCCGGTACCGCATCTGCGCCGTGACCGGGGCCACCAGATCGCGCACGCGCTGCTCAGGTTGCTGGCCATGGCGGCCACGGTCCAGTTTGTGAGCGCGGCCGCGGCGGTGACCATGAGTACGGTGGCCTGGCAGGCGGCCGGCCCGGTGCACCTGCTGCTGCCGAACTGGATGGGCTGGTACGGGGCCTGGACCGCCGGGTGGCGGGTTGCCCTGGCCATGGCCTCGGTCGGCCTGATCATCGCCCTGCTGTGGTGGATCAGCGTCACGACCGCCAGCAAGTACGAGGCGCGGACCAGCGTGGCGCAGCCCGAACTGAACGAGGCCTGGCCGTTGATGCAGCCGGGTTTCTGGCGTGGGCAGGCGCTGGTCGGTCGGCAGCGTGCGCTCCACGCGGCGGCGGCAGGCGCGTCGGTGGCGCTGATCGCTGTCCTTCCCGCCGGTCATCCGGCTGCGGCGCGGTGGGTGGCGATAGGACTGGCCGCCGTGGTCCTGGCCGCCGCGGTCGTCTCGTCCACGTTGCCGCTGGCTGACCGCTACACGGTCACCACGGTCCACGGAGGAATGACGAACGGGGAAGAGCCGGACGGGGGAACGCCGCGCGGTGGCCGGGCAGACCAGTGGTGTAAGGGCCTGCTGATAGCCGCGCTCGCCACGCTTGTCATCTCCGCGTTGGTGAGCGGCTGGACCGACCGGCAGCATGGCCGCCAGCCGGGAGCGCTGCCGGGCCTGCCCGGATTCCTCGCCGTCCTGCTGGTCGCGCAGGCGGTCTTGCTCATCCTGCTGATGGTCACGGTCATGGTCCTGGCCCGGCGGGCCCATGACACCGACACCGACACCGACCGCAACGCCGACACCGACGGCAACGCCGACCGCAGCAGGCGGCCCTACCTGGGCGGTAACCTCACCACGCTCGTGGCGGCGCTGGGCTTCGCGCTCGGCGGGCTGCTGACCGCCGTGATCAACCTCGGCGTGACCCGCCTGCTCGGCACGCCCGAACCCAGCGGATTCCACTTCACGCCCGCGCCAGTTGATGCGCTCGCCGTGCCCTGGCCGGTATTCGCCTTCGGCGCCGCGCCCGTCGGGCTACTCATCGGCGCCATCGCGGCGGCGGTCGTGCTGTTCCTCCGGTACCGGCGGAACAGCCGCGAGTTCGGGGCCACGAAGGGCGATGCCCCCTCACCAGTGGCCGCCGCCTACGCCGCCTCAACGGCCGGCGGCACCGGAGGCAGCGACGGCGACG
>JBEKCN010000914.1:0-2759 GCA_050014855.1 Streptosporangiaceae bacterium
TTCCTGCAGGACTACCCGATCGAGCAGTACATCCGGGACGCCAAGATCGACAGCCTGTACGAGGGCACCACCGGCATCCAGGGCCAGGACCTGTACTTCCGCAAGATCGTCCGGGACGGCGGGCAGGCCTTCGGGACGGTGCTCGCCGAGATCAGGGCGTTCGCCGCCAAGGACAGCGGGAACGGCCGGCTGAAGGCCGAGCGGGCCGCGCTGGCCCGGGCGGCAGACGACCTCGAGGCGATGACCGGTGCCATGACGGGCTACCTCACCCAGTCGGCGAGCCAGCCCGACGAGATCTACCGGGTCGGCCTGAACACCACGCGGCTGCTGCTGGCGCTGGGCGACGTACTGGTTGGCTGGCTGCTGGCCCGGCAGGCCGAGATCGCGCTGGCCCGGCTGGACGAGATCGGGATGCCCGCCGAAAGCGACCGGCACGCACGCAGCGAGCACGATTTCTACACCGGCAAGGTCGCCGCCGCCCGCTTCTTCGCCGCCACGGTCCTGCCCCGCATCACCGCCGAGCGCAAGATCACCGAAGACACCACCCTGGACCTAATGGAGATCCCGGAAAGCGCCTTTTAGGGTCTTAGGCCGCTATTACCGGCCTAACGAACCCGGGCCGAAGGCTCGGGTGAGCGGCCGGTGCTATCGGCGAGCACCACCGCAGGTAACGGCGAGGCGCCCGTGACCGGCCCAGCGAACCGGGCCTAATGGGCCCGGTGAGCGGCCGATGTGTCGGCGAAGTACCACCGCGGGGCGCGGAGCGCATCCGGAGGGTCGCCCCCGGGCCAGCACAGCGCAGCGGGGGGTTCCGGGGGATCGCCCCCCCGGGCCAGCACAGCGCAGCGGGGGGTTCTGGGGGGTCGCCCCCCCCCCGGGCCAGCACAGCTACAGGCCCAGGTCGTCGAGTTCTTCATGCAGGGCAGCCCGCGGGCTGCCCTTGACCGTGGGGACGGTCGGCCCGGCCATAGCGGCCGGGCGCCGCCGGGACCGCAGGATCCAGCCCGCCAGCACGCCGCCCACCAGGCCGCCGGCGTGACCGATCCAGCTGACCCCCGGTGTACCGGGAATGGCGACCGTGAGGATATAGGCGTAGGCGATCGCGGCCAGTACCCCGACGATGGCATCCACGAAGTTCCGGTCGAACAGCCCACGCACCACCACGTAGCCGAAGTACCCGAAGATGAGCCCGCTTGCGCCGACCGTCAGCTCGTTGCTGGACTGGAACAGCCACACGGCCAGGCCGCTCGTGATCGCGACGATGACCGTGACCGCGATGAACTTGGCGATACCGCGGTAGGCGGCCAGGAACCCGAGGACGAGCAGGGGAATCGAGTTTCCCTCGAGATGCTGCCATGAGAAGTGCAGGAACGGCGCGGTGAAGATGTCCGCCAGGTGGCTCTCGCTGTGCGGCACGATGCCGAAGCTCTGGTCGAGCCGGTAACTGTCCGCCCAGTTGGCCAGCTGGATGGCCCACAGCAGCGCGAGGAACCCGGCCATGAACACGAAGGCGCGGAGGGGCTTGCCCAGCGAAAGGCCGTTCAGGCCACTCAGGCCACTCAGTCCGCTGCCCCGCTTGAGCTCGTCGCCGGTCAGCAGGTCGTCGGATTGGCGGTCAGGCATCGTGAACTCCCACCGGTTCGCGCGTTCAGGCCCAGGCCAGCACGCGGACGGGATCTTCGAGCATCTGCCCCACGTCGCGGAGCACGGCGGAGCCTAGTTCCCCATCAACGATCCGGTGATCGAAGGACAGGGACAGCGTGGTCACCTTGCGCACGGCCAGCTGGCCGTCGTGCACCCACGGTGCGTCCCGGATCCGCCCGAAGGCCAGGATGGCCGCCTCCCCAGGCGTCAGGATCGGTGTGCCGGCATCCACTCCGAACACTCCTACGTTGGTGATTGTGATGGTACCTCCCGTTAGATCGGCCGGCGTGCAGCGGCCGTCGCGGGCGGTAGCGGCCAGGTCGGCGAGCGCGCGGGCCAGCTCGGGTAGCGTCCGTGCGTGCGCGTCCTTGACGTTGGGAACGAGCAGGCCACGCTGGGTCGCGGCGGCGACCCCCAGGTTCACATAGTTCCGGACGACGATCTCCTGCGCGCCGTCGTCCCAGGCGGAATTGATCATTGGATGGCGCGCGACGGCCACCAGCAGCGCCCGGGCCACGAAGAGCAGCGGGGAGACGCGCACCCCGGCGAATTCGGGCAGCGCACGGACGCGCCGCAGGGCCTCCGTGGTCTGGGTCACGTCGACCTGGAGGAACTCCGTGACGTGCGGGGCGGTGAAGGCGCTGGTCACCACGGCCTCGGCGGTGTGCTTCCGGACGCCACGGACCGGGATCCGCTCCTCCCGCGAGACTCCGGGGCCGGCAGCCCGGTCCGGCGTCGGATGAGCGGCTGCGGCGCCGCTGGCCGCCTTCCCGTGGCTCATCTCTGCCGAACGAACCCGGGTGCGGCCCTCCATCGCATGCTGTAGGTCGTCCCGGGTGATCGAGCCCTGCGGCCCGGTCCCGCTGAGTTCGCTCAGGTCCACACCCAGGTCGCGAGCCAGCTTCCGGACAGGGGGTTTGGCCAGCGCCCGGCCGCCGCCATCATGGGCCCGCACGGTCATAGCCGCCGGGACTGATTTGACTGGCGTTACGGTTGCGGGCGCTGGGGCTGCTGTGGTCATCGAAGCGGCTGGGGCCGGGGCCGATGGCGCCGCCGCCGCGGACACGGCCATGGTCTTGCGCCGACGGCGCGTGGTGGTGCCTGGCCTGACGCCG
>JBEKCN010000915.1:0-2759 GCA_050014855.1 Streptosporangiaceae bacterium
ACACAGGAGAGTACCGGCTGGTGGTAGAGCGGTTCGGGCACCTCGATCAGCTGACCGTGGAACTCGAGCGCGCACATGGTTCCACCGAGCCCGATGACGACCTCGCAGAACGATTCGTCCAGCGGCTGAAGGCGCTGACCGGAGTGAGCGCCAGGGTCGCCGTCCTGCCGGCGGGCAGCCTGCCGCGGGCAACGCACAAGGCCAAGCGCGTTGAAGACAGGCGCGCCAGCCTCTGGACGTGAGCCATGCGGCCGTACGGCGTCCACCCGTGGCGGCCAACCACGAAATAGCCGCTGCGGCGACCTGACGCTGATGATCCGGCCCCAGCCGGCCGCGACCATGCCCGGCGCCACCGCCTGGGCACACCGCAGGTAGCCCATCACCTTGACATTCACATCAGACCAGAACGCATCGCCGGTGATCTCGGGCAGGGCGCGCCCGGTACCAGCCGCAGGTAACTGCGCCGGCGGTCCCCCTCGGAACGGCGGCGCGTAAGCAATCCGGCCTGCTCGAGCGTGTCTGTCGGCAGTGTGTTCGATGTACGTAAGGGGATCATGCTAGGTCCGTGGTTCTCACTGGGCATGGCCAGGAAGCCCAGGTCCACCAGGAGCCAGCATTTGTGCCGCTCTTGAGATCAATCGCTTTGTACAGCCCGGCCTCAGGACTGATCGGCCGGTGATTGCGAGCTGGCTGGTTCGGGAAGCCATGCGGTGGTTTAGTTCAGGAAGAATTGCTGGTAGATCAGGAAGACGTTCATGAGGCTGATGGCGATGGCGATGGTCCAGGCGGAGATGACGAGCGTGCGGCCGTTGACGTGGATTCCCATGATGTCGCGGCGGCCGGTGAGTATGACCAGCGGCACCAGCGCGAGCGGGATGCCGAAGGAGAGCACGACCTGGCTGAGCACGAGCACGCTGGTGGGGTTGATTCCGATGGCGAGTACGGCGAGCGCGGGGATCATCGTGATCGCGCGGCGCAGCGCCAGGGGTATCTGGAAGTTGATGAAGCCGGCCATCACGATCTGGCCGGCGTAAGTGCCGACGCTGGAGGAGGAGGCGCCGGAGGCGAGTAGCGCGACCGCGAACGCCAGCGCGGCAAGGCCGCCGACGAGGTGCCCGATCTGGGTGTCTGCCTGCTGGATGGTGCTCAGGCCCGAAAGGGCCGGGGTGTGGAAGAGCTTGGCGGCGACGGCGAGCATGGCTAGGTTGACGAGGCCGGCGAGCCCGAGGGCGATGTACACGTCGAGGCGCTCGAAGCGCAGCACGCGTTTTTTCTCGGTGTCGTCGCGGCATGGCATCCGGCCCTTGGTCAGCGCGGAGTGGAGGTAGATCACGTGGGGCATCACGGTCGCGCCGACGATACCGACGGCGATGTAGAGATAGCTCGTGCCGTGGATGCCGGGGATCAGGCCGCGCAGCGAGCCGTGAACGGACGGCCCGATCCGCAGCGTCTCGTACAGAAAGCCGGCGAAGATGATCGCGAGCAGCGCGCTGATCGCGAGCTCGAAGCGGCGGAAGCCGCGGGCCTGTAGCCCGAGGATCCCGAACGCGATCACCCCGGTCATCAGCCCGGCAGCCAGCAGCGGTACGCCGAACAGCAGGTTCAGCCCGATCGCGGCGCCGACGAACTCGGCGAGGTCGGTCGACATCGCCATGATCTCCGCCTGGACCCACATGCCCCAGGTGAACACGCGCGGGAAGTGCTCACGCACGACTTCGGGATAGTCGTGGCCGGTGACGATCCCGAGCTTGGCCGACAGGTACTGGATCACCATGGCGACCAGGTTCGCGGCGAGCACGACCCACAGCAGCAGGTAGCCGAACTCCGCGCCGCCCTGCACGTTGGTGGCGAAATTGCCGGGGTCGACGTACGCGATTGAGGCGACGAACGCGGGGCCGAGCATGTACAGGGTCGCGCGCACCTTTCCGCGGGTGAGCAGGCGCGCAAGCGCACTGGTCTCAAGCGCCCCGCTTACCGGCAGGGTCTGGCCAGCGCCCTCGAGCTGGGGAACCGGACGGCCCGGTGGTGGTGTCACGGCTGCTCCTGCTGGTCGCCGGTTTCGACCTAGGTCCGGTCCAGGCATGTGCACGGATTATGGCATGCCTAAAAGGTTATGGCATGCCTAGATTTCCCGTCAACCAGCCAAGACTGCGGTTGCCCGGCGACCAGCGGTCGGCGCCGGCGGCGTGCTTCAACCTGCACCACGCCCAGGTTTTCGCGCTCACCATCGCCGCCGTCGCCATAAAAGAAGGCCACCAAACCTGGCCAGGCGAGCGCTGCTGCGCTACCCCGCCGATCAACGGCGAAGGCAACACCGGCTGCGGAACCGCCGCTCGCGGACGACGCTGACCGGCTCAAGACCCAAGCCCGGGAAGCTCAACGCGGCCACCACGACCAAACCGGCACCGGCCTGATCCTCAATGGCATGGCAGGCATCGAACGACGCACGGGGCGTTATGGAGATCAAAGCTCAGCACGTCAACAAAGAAAAGATCAGATAACGCTGGGAGAACCGCGCCATTTACCGCTCGAGGGCATACGCAGACGGCCCGGAAGCCGTCATCGCCCGGATTTCGTCAGGCCTCACCGTCTACCTCGACCTGCATGGCTGCGACCACGCTGACCGCCAGGACGTGCGTGACCCCGGCCACGCGGACGGCCAGCGTCCCGGCCGCCTCACGTTCGGCCAGCACCTTCACCTCTTGCCCCAAGGCAATGCCAAGGCGGGTCAGCTGGCGCAAAACCTCCGGGTCCGCATC
>JBEKCN010000916.1:0-2758 GCA_050014855.1 Streptosporangiaceae bacterium
GACGGCGTTTTCCTATGAACGCGAGGTCCAGCCGCGGCCGAAGCTCGGGCCGTGGACGGAGGCGCTCGACCGGTTGCTGACGGCGAACGCCGAGGCGCCGGCGCGCGAGCGGTTGACGCTGATCCGCATTTACGAGGAGTTGCGGCCTCTCGGCTACGAGGGCGGCTACGACGCGGTTCGCCGCTATGCGCGGCGCTGGGGCGAGCAGCACGCGAGCGCGACGGCTGAAGCCTACATTCCCCTGACGTTTGCGCCGGGCGAAGCCTACCAGTTCGACTGGAGCCACGAGATCGTCGTCATCGGCGGGGTGACGACGACGGTGAAGGTCGCCCCCGTGCGGCTCTGCCACAGCCGCATGATGTTCGTACGCGCCTACCCGCGCGAGGCGCAGGAGATGGTGTTCGACGCCCACGACCGCGCCTTCGCGTTCTTCCGGGGCGCCTGCCAGCGCGGCATCTACGACAACATGAAGACGGCGGTGGACACGGTCTTCGTCGGCAAGGACCGCCAGTACAATCGCCGCTTTCTCCAGATGTGCTCGCACCATCTCGTCGAGCCGGTCGCCTGCACGCCGGCTGCGGGCTGGGAGAAGGGCCAGGTCGAGAACCAGGTCGGCCTCGTGCGCGAGCGCTTCTTCACACCGCGGCTGCGGTTCAAGAGCTACGAGGAGTTGAACGGCTGGCTCGTCGACAGATGTGTCGTCTGGGCCAAGGCGCACGCTCATCCCGCGCAAAGCGGGCGGACGATCTGGGAGGTGTTCGAGGACGAGCGCCCGAAGCTCATTCCCTATCGCGGTCGCTTCGACGGATTCCACGCGCTGCCCGCCTCGGTGTCGAAGACCTGCCTCGTGCGGTTCGACAACAACCGATATTCGGTGAGCGCGAGCGCGGTCGGGCGCCCGGTCGACATCCACGCCTACGCCGACCGCATCGTCATCCGCCAGGACGGGCGGGTCGTCGCCGAGCATGAGCGCGCCTTCGGCCGTGGGCACATCCTATACGACCCATGGCATTACGTGCCGGTCCTGGCGCGCAAGCCCGGCGCGCTCCGCAACGGCGCGCCATTCAAGGATTGGGTGCTGCCGGCGGCGCTGGAGCGTACTCGGCGCAAGCTCGCCGGGTCCGACGACGGCGACCGGCAGATGGTCAAGGCTTGTCCTCGGACTTGATCCGAGGATCCTCGCCGCGGTGCTCACCGACGGTCTGCCGGCGGTCGAGGCGGCCTGCGCCCAGGCGCTGGCCGAGGGCGTTCATTCGGCCGACGTTGTTCTGAACATTTTGGCGCGGCGGCGGGATCCCGGCCCCGCGCCACTGATCCACACCCCCGCCGCGCTCAGCCTGCGCCATGCGCCGGTCGCCGACTGCGCCCGCTACGACGCCTTGAGGAGCGCCTGACGATGGAGCGGACCGAAGTCCTCGACATGATGGGCGAGCTGAAGCTCTACGGCATGAAGGCCGCCTACGACGAGACGCTCGCGACCGCGCTCAAGCGCCAGCACGAGCCGCAGCGCTTCGTCGGCGACCTCCTGCGCGCCGAGATCTCGGAGAAGCAGGCGCGGTCGATCAAGTATCAGATCACGGCCTCCAAGCTGCCGCTCGCCAAGGACGTCGACGACTTCGCCTTCAAGGACACGCCGATCAATGAGGCCCTCGTTCGCGATCTCGCCGGCGGCGCCTTCATCGCCCAGCAACGCAACGTCGTGTTGGTCGGCGGAACCGGGACCGGGAAGACTCACTTGGCGATCGCCATCGCGCGGAGCTGCATCCGCTCGGGAGCGCGCGGCCGCTTCTTCACCACCGTCGACCTCGTCAACCGGCTCGAGGCCGAGGCGCGCGCCGGCCGGCAGGGCCGCATCGCCGACTATCTCACCCGCATGGACTTCGTCATCCTCGACGAGCTCGGCTATCTGCCCTTCGCCCAGGCCGGCGGGCAGCTTCTCTTCCATCTCGTCAGCCGGCTCTACGAGCGAACCTCGATCCTCGTCACCACCAACCTCGCCTTCGGCGAATGGCCGAGCGTATTCGGCGACCCGAAAATGACCACCGCGCTTCTCGACCGCCTCACCCACCACTGCGACATCGTCGAGACCGGAAACGAAAGCTGGCGCTTCAAGAACCGCGCCTGAGCATTGTCTGTGACCGGGATTTCGTGACGTCACGCTTTGGAGTGGACCATGCCACGCAAGTCGATCGGCGAGCGACCGATGACCGATGCCGAGCGCCAGGCGCGCTGTCGTGCTGCTCGGGCCTACGCGACGCCGGCTGTCCGGATACGGCGACCCCTTGATCACCGCAGTCGCGCCAAGCGTTGGTGCGACGCTATCTCCGAGCTGACCACGTTGCAGGGTCAGTATGCCGCCTGGCTGGAAGCTCTGCCAGACAACCTACAGGACAGCGCCACCGCCGAGGCGCTGCACGCGATCTGCGACCTCGACCTCACTGAACTCCAGGCAATCGTTCCGCCGCGCGGCTTCGGCCGAGACTGACCCGCGCAACGTTCCAAACAACCGTTCCTCGCCAACCCGCGCTCGCCCCGGCTGCGCAACCCCGACCAGCTCCGCCGCGGCGAGCGCTGCCGTCCGCGTCCTTCACAAGCAGGGGTCAATTTTGGACGCCGATCCAGGGTCACTTTTCGACGCCGATTGACACTTGGGACAAGGCAAGGCTCTTGCGCGCGATGGCGTATTGCTTCCGCGACGCTAAGCGCTCGATGCGACCGCGCGATTCACTGTCTAGCGCTCTCGAAGTGCTTCGCTCTT
>JBEKCN010000917.1:0-2758 GCA_050014855.1 Streptosporangiaceae bacterium
ACCGCCGCAAGTCAAGGAATTCGCCATCTCCGCGTTCGGCGCCGGTGACAAGACGGCGCTGCTCGGCGGCATCCTGGTGGTTGTCGCCGCGAGCGCGGCGGTGGTCGGGATGCTTGCGGTACGCAGGCTCGCCTTCGGTATGTGCGGGCTCGCGATTTTCGCCTTCATCGGCTTGGCGGCGGCCCTGACCAGGCCGACCGCGACGGTGGGATATGTGGTTCCCACCCTGGTGGGAACCGCGGCCGGCGCGTTCGCGCTGACCTGGCTCGTCCGAGCGGCGGCCAGGCTCGGCTCTCCTCTGGATGCCCTGTTCCCTTTCGACCTGCACCCGGAGCTGACCGACCTGGCTCAGCCAGCCGACCCGGCACCGTCGGCAGGGTCCGGACGGCCGCCTGACCCGGCCTACGTCGTTGGATCTACCTTCCGTGCGGGCCCGGCCTACTCCTTTACCTTCCTGGCTCATCCGGATGACCAGGTACCATCCCGCTGGCCCGCGCGGCGGTGGTTCCTGTTCTCGAGCGGTGCGGCGGCAGCCGCCGCCGCGTTCGGGACGCTGGCCGGAAGAAACCTGATTGACGAGCACAACATCGCCGCGACGTGGGCCGCTCTACGGTTCCCCCGGCCTGCGGTTCCCGCGCCGCCGCTTCCCACGGGCAGCAACCTCAACATCCCCGGCCTCAGCTCGTTTGTTACTCCGGATAGGGCTTTCTACCGGGTCGACACTGCCTTGCTCGTGCCCCAGGTTGCCCCGGCGACCTGGCGGCTGCGGATCCATGGGATGGTGCAACGCGAGGTGACCATCACCTTTGCCGACCTGCTGCGGCGACCGCTCATCGAGGCCTACGTAACGCTCGCCTGTGTCTCGAACCCGGTCGGAGGGCCCTACGTAGGAAACGCCAAATGGCTTGGCGCGAGCCTGGCGGCCCTGATTAGGCAGGCCCGCCCGCTGGCGGGTGCCAATCAGCTGCTGTGCACCTCGGTCGACGGGTTCACCTCAGGCACCCCCTTGCCGGTCGTGCTCGACGGCCGGAACGCTCTGCTCGCCGTGGCCATGAACGGCACGGCGCTGCCCATCGTGCACGGTTTCCCTGCGCGGATGGTGGTGCCCGGCCTGTACGGCTACGTGTCCGCGACCAAGTGGGTCACCGACATCGAGGTGACCACGTTCGCGGCGGCCCATGCCTACTGGGCGCAGCGCGGCTGGTCGCAGCAGGCGCCGATCAAGACCGAGTCCAGGATCGATGTGCCCGCCGCGGGCGCGTCACTCGCGCCGGGCCGGATACCGGTGGCCGGTGTGGCCTGGGCGCAGCACAAGGGCATCGCCGCCGTGGAGGTACGCCTCAACGGAGGCCCATGGCACGAGGCCCGGCTGGCTGCGGTGCCCGGCATTGACACGTGGCGGCAGTGGGTCTGGGAATGGCCGGCCTCGCCGGGCAATTACCTGATCGAAGCCCGGGCCACCGACGTGACCGGCTACACCCAGAGCGCCGCCCAGGTCCAAACAATCCCGAACGGTGCTTCTGGTTACCCTTCCGCAGAAGTCACCGTCCGCAGCTCCTGACACCGGTCCAGGCAGGCGGTATGTGGACCTGGCCTGCGACATGCGCAGCTATGACTACTTCCATTCCGACGATCCGGTGGAGGCCGCGAAGTCCGTGGTTTCGGAGGCGGTCGCCGCGCTCTGGGAGTCGGTGCTGCGTCATGATGGTTTCGCGGCACACTTTGAGGCCGTACTACTCAGGGCATGCGCTGCCTTCCGGAGCTGCCATTGTGAGCCGGTCCGAGCTTCCTTGCGGGAAGGCGCAGGTCACGGCTGTTGTTCGGTTGGATACCTGCAATTTGTTGTAGATGTTTTCTAGGTGCTTGCGCACGGTGCCCTGTGACAGGTTGAGGCGGCGGGCGATCTGGGCATTGGTGTGTCCGGCGGCGAGGAGGTGAAGCAGATCCCACTGCCGGGGGGTCAGCTCAGGCGTCTTACGCCGCCCGCGTTCCGCATCTAGGTAGGCCTCGTGCAGGTGCGGGCGCAACAGCGCTAGCAGCACGCGGTCGCGTTCGGAGAAATCTGGGCCGGGTCCGCGCCAGAGGACGAGCTGTAGGGTCCCGTCAGCGGGGGCCCATCCGGGGGCGGGAAGGAAGAGCTTGAGCGCATGCTCGACGTTTGCTGCCCGGTAGTAGTCGCAGTAGATCGGGGCGCTGCGCCACTCCCTGGCCGAGTAAAAGTCGGAGAATCTGATGACTTCGCGCAGGTTGCCGCCGTGCTGCGGATAGCAGCATGGCGGGCAGTTGCGGTAGTGCGTCCAGTACGCCTCTTCATCGGCGTTGTCCGGTGATGTTTGCTGGAGGAACCAGGCTGGTGTGCGCGGCTTGTGGTCGGACCCGTAGAACGTCACGTAGTCGGCGGGGATCACGTCCAGCAGGTCTCTTAGCAGGGACAACGGCAGCCCGGCCGTGGTGAGGTCGGTACGCCTGTCGCTGGTGATCGCTCGTAGTCGGCTTAGGTCGCGTGCGCTTAAGGTCCCCTGAACGGCCACAACTAAGCCTTCCCCCTAAGGAAGAACAATTTTATCGCATGAGCGGTCGGCCTGGCAATACGTACTACGTCATATGGCGGTCACGCCGTTGACCGCTCACACTTGCGACTAGGGGCACCACTACATAGCAGGAATCTCGCAAGGGGTATCAAATTCCACAGCTCAATAGCTTTGGGGCGATGATCTGGCTGCATACGGGCGCCAGTCCGACCTATCTTTATGACGGA
>JBEKCN010000918.1:0-2755 GCA_050014855.1 Streptosporangiaceae bacterium
GACCAAGACCTGGCCGGTGCTGTTCGGGCCGGCGCTGCTGCTCGCGCTGCCGTCAGCCCGCCGCCGATGGCAGTTCACGGGTGCTGTCGCCGGCACCGTCGGGCTGCTGTTCGTAACGCAGCCGCTTACCGTGGGTACTCCCATCAGCAAGCTCCCCAGGCTGCTCAAGATCATGACGAGTTACCACCCGCCGATCGGAACCTGGGGCTGGTCCGGGGTGTGGGTGGGCGTCCATCCGACCAGGCTGCCGACCACCCAGGATCCGCTCTGGATCAATGTCGGCTCGACCGGCACGAAAGTCGCGGTCCTCGGTGCGCTGCTCGCGGTGTGGTGGTGGCGCCGCGCCCATCCACTCGATATCGCGACCGCCACCACCACAGCGCTGCTGGCCCTCACACCGGCATTCGGCACGCAGTACCTACTCTGGCAGACTCCAACGCGAACCGCTTACCCGACACAACTGTCGATGACGCTGCAGATTGTCATTGGCACTTACGCCGCCATCTTCTACCTGCCGATGAACATGCTCACGTCGGCTAACTGGCAGTTCGCCAACAAGCTCATGATGGTCGTGAGCCTGGGGGTGATCGCGTTGATGATTGCGGCCATGCCATGGGGCCGGCGTGTGTGGCACCGACCCCAGGAGCCGCTTCCCGACCAGGCATTCACCCCCGATGCCGCGGCAGCCTAGGCCGGCAGCGCGCCAGCCAGTAACTCCGCCAACTCCGCCCGCACCACAACACCGTGGCGGGGACGCCAACGGATCCCCCCTGCGAGAGACACCAATGGGCCTCCTGCGAGATCAGCGTTCTGTCCTACCGGCTCACCCCCCGGCCCGAATCTCTACGCTCGCATCACAACCCCGTGCCCGCCGGGCCGGATGGGCCCGGGCATAAAGGGCCGGGTTCAGTGGTGGACGTCTTCGCTGGCCGACGGGTTGGGCTGGGACGGCTTCCCGCCGAGGAAGTCTTCCCAGTCGGTCTGAAGGGGAGCCCAGCGCCGGTCGAAGTCGGCAGCGCGGCGCGTCGCGCGTTCCATGCGCTTAGCGTGGTAGCGATGCTGGGCCCAGATCGATGACGGGCGCGCAAGGCGGAGAGCGCCGATCACCCCGACGGGTGGCAGGAAGAGCCCGAACAACGCCGTCCGGTACTTGCCTTTGAGCACGCAGATGAAGGCGAGCACGCCGTCGGCGATGAGAATCCCGGTTGCGGTCAGGCGCAGTGACAGCTCGATATCGTCAACGTCTTTCACGCCGAATGGGCTGAACCCGACGAGGGCCAGCCCGAGGCAGGCAGCCGTCAGGCTCACCGCCTCGACCGAAAGCTGTCCCTCGCCGCTCCAGTAGACGTCCTGCAGATGCAGAATCAGCGCGAACTCATCCAGGACGAGCGACGTCCCGATACCGACCGCTACCGCGGCGAACGAGCGCCAGCCGAGCGAGCCGGGGCCGCCGACTGCCGTGAAGGCTCCGATGATCAGCAAGATGATGCCGGGGACAGAGTGATGAATGTGGGTCCCGCTTGCCGTCACCTGGTTCCGGAATGGGCCGCGGCCGTCGCGGATCATGCGCGTGATCGTCCGGGTCACCGCAAACGTGACGACAAAAGCCAGAAAGCACAGCATCAGGGGCAGCTTGCCCGCCGCGATCACGTCGCGGTGCCACCATGAGGCCATGCCGCCACCATAGAGGCCAGTCACGCCGCGAATTACCGGCGCCCGACCGGATCACTAACAGGGTCGTCCGATTATTGCGGTGCTCGCCTGTATTGCGGTGCTCGCCTGTATTGCGGTGCTCGCCTGTATTGCGATGCTCGCCTGATAGTTATTAGTTGCTCCTGGGCCGCCCGGCCGAGGCCGCCGGGTGCCTCATCCGATGACGGACCCGTTACCGTCAGGGGTGGCTGTCAGCCCCCTGATCAGAGCCCGCGGGTTCGGCCGGCTCTGCGGCGGTGGCCTGCCAGATCTCGCGGATCGCTACCTGCAGCGCGCCGGCGGTGGGGATGGCCAGCAGGGCCGCCACGAAGCCGCCGAACGTCCCGCCGATCCAGAAGCCGATGGATGCTCCGACCAGGATCGAGACCAGCACCAGCAGCGGGTTGACCCTTACTGTCCGGCTCATCACCACAGGGTTCAGCACGTGGTTCTCCACCTGGGTGTAGATCAGGAAGACCACCAGCGTGATGATGCCCGCCGTCAATGAGTGGCCCAGCGCGAACAGCACGGTGGGTATGCCAGCCAGCGCGCCGCCGATCATGGGCAGGAAGTCGACCAGCGCGACCCACAGCGCCCACAGGAAGGGGTACGGAACCCCCACGGCCAGGAGCGTGACAAACACGACCACCCCGGCGATGACCGAGGTCGTGACGTTACCGAGCATGTAGCCGGTGACCGAGCGGTTGATCTCGCGGGCAACCCGCGAGTAGCGTTCCGCGTGCGCTGGTGTCATCATCCCAAGCAGCCCAGCGCGCATCTTGGACCCTTCCAGCAGCAGCAGCAGCACGAGCACGAAGATCGTGAGCAGCGTGATGACCAGCGTCGCGGCGCCCTTGCCGAGGCTCAAGGCCGGCTTTGAGAGGCCCTGCGCGAAACTCACCAGCTTGGGCGTGTTCTTCGCCACCCATGTCTGGACGTGATACTTACGCGCGAGGTGCCCGATCCACCCCGTACCATGCTCGGCCTGCGACACATAAGACGGCAGTTTGTGGGCGAAGTGGCTGATGCCGTTGACCAGGGGGTAGCCGAACGCCACCGCCAG
>JBEKCN010000919.1:0-2754 GCA_050014855.1 Streptosporangiaceae bacterium
CATTCACCTCATCGGCCAGGCCCACACCGGCGCGCGCCGACGTGGTGGTCAGCACCGCCGGCAGCCCGGCTCGGGCGCCCTGGATGATCAGGTCCCGGAGCACAGGCTGCGGCAGGCCCTCGCAGTTGTCGAACCACGCGATCCCGTCGCCGTCGACGCCGATGTCGCACAGGTCCTGGTCCGCGGCCAGGACGTCCTGGCCCACCAGCCACGCGATCCGGGCCGCCGCGCTGGCCTGTCCGGCTGAGCCCAGCGAGAACAGCACCACGGCGCGCTCACGGATCACCCGGCCGATGTCGATGTGCGGCCGCCTGCTGGCTGCGGCCGGCCGCAGCCAGCGCCCGATCGGCGATGCCCGGAGCTGGGGCAGCTGACTGGCCGCGGTCATCAGCAGGGCAGGATCGGCCCGGGCCTGGCTGACCGACGCCCCTATCCGCTCGGTGATGGGTTCGCGCCGGGGGTGATGGGCGGGCACCTGGTCCAGCCGCGCCTCGAGCGCGAGCGGGTCGAGCAGGTGCGCCACGTCGTCCAGGACGGGGATGCGCGGGTCAGCCGGTGCCGCATCGATCAGCTCGAACACGTCGGTAAGAAAGGCCGTGAAACTCCGCCGGTAATGGTCCACGGTGCCAGACCAGTTGAGCATGGCCGTGACGAGCGTCGCGCGCCGCGCTGGACTGCCGGTACGGAATGGCTCGTACGACGCCCGCCCGGACCCGCTGAACTCGTAGAACGGGGCACCGACCGCCGCGCAGACGGCGGACAGCGGCGCGGCGAGGTCGGTGCCGCCACCCAGGTTGACCGCGATGACCGGCTTCCGCAGCCGCACCGCGGCGTGCACGAGCTGGAAACTGCTGGTCGTGGTGCCGGACCCGGCGGCACCGGCGACCAGGGCGCCGCCGGTCAGTTCGGCCCAGCTGGTGGCGGCCGGGCCGCCGGAAAGCTCGTCAAAACCGAGGCAGGCGCCGGTCCTCGTGATGACACCCCCGGAGCGCACCGAACGGACGACCATGGCCCGCCGGACGGCGACGACTACGCCCGGACGGGGCGGCCGTATCTCCCACTCATCGGTGTGCAGCCAGTCCAGCCAGGCGGCGAGCGCGGCTTCCGCTGCGCCGGCGATCAGCGCGATCGGAAACTGGCGGGGCAGCCACTGCCCCATGGACGCATAGGCCGCGCCGAGGTGCAGCAGGCGCCCGGACTGATCCGCTACGCCCCCCAGGTAGGAGACCACCAGGGCGGGTCCCGCGGCAAACCCTGAGGCGGCCGTGGCCGGCCCGACGGCGAGCGTCCATACCAGCCCGGCCGCGGCCGGTGCGGCCAGCCAGGCCGGGCGCCACCTGCTGACCTTGGTCACGCCGAAGAAGATGAGCGCCAAAATCAGCGTGAGCTGGGCGAAGATCACATGCAGGATGACCAGAGCCACCCCGATCACAGCCAGGAACTCGCCACGGCGCGGTGTATCTCTGGGTATCACGTAACGTGCGCGCCGTGGCGCGCGCTCCGCTACTGATACCGGCTCAGCTGGCATCGGCATTAGGTTCGCAGTAAGGCACGGTGCGTGTCCATAAACCAGGTATATCCGGGACGGCGCTGGCCCCGGCGGCGCCGCCCGCGGTTGCGCCGGTCAGCTTTCCGGCGCCGCCGTCTCGACGGAGACCTTGAAGAAGTCCGGCCGCAGCATAACGACGGTCAGGGCAACCGGAACCGACGACTCGTCGAACCTGATGGTCACGGTGATCGCCGACTGGCCTGGAGCCAGGTGCAGGCCACGCGCGATCGAGGGCTGCGGCGGGCTCAGCTCCACGTTCAGCGTGGCCGGGTGCCCGGCCACGGTCGCAGCGCCCGGGCCGTCCGGGCCGCCGTCGGCGGGGGGCTCGGTGAATTCAGCGGGCGGAGCGGACAGCAGCTCCTCGAAGGCCGGCAGCCAGCCGGGGTCCTCGTCGTCCCGGGGCCCTCGGACCCGGGCGGTGACCGGCTGACGGGGGGCGGGCTGCGGGGGCTGGTAGGCGGTGGACATGGCCACCGGACGGCCGCCCGACGTCCACAGGCAGCGGATGACCCGGACCTGGGTACCCGGCGCCAGCCCGAGCGCCCAGCAGATGTCCTGCGGCGCGGGGCGCCGCGACACATGCCTGGCCTGGCAGACGATGACACTGCCCATGGGGTCGACGGTCGTGCTGAGCCCGGACACGCCCTCGATCGGGATCCGGTACTCGGCCGGGCTGGCCCGGTACAGCTGCCCGTCCGGCAGCTTGCGGAGCAGCGCACGCCGGGAAAGCTCCTCGACGGCGACGTCGATGTCGGCCAGGCTCACGTTGAAGCGCCGCGCCAGCGCACTGCGCCGGGGCAGCTTCCAGCCTGGCTCGCGGTGTACGAGCGCCGCCGCCATCCGGTCCGCCAGCACGCCGGCCGCCGAGCCCTGGCCATCCGCCGCGGGGGGGCCGGTCCCGCCGTTGCCGCTGTGCGCGGCCGCTCCAGCTTTGGCCGCTTTCCCGCCCCTGGGTTCAAGCCCGGCAGTCATTCCCATCCCGCATTGCGCCCGGGAGTCGTGTACCGGAACGTGTCCAGCACCTCAGGGGTCTGCGCCGTGGCCAGGCCGAATGAGGCGGCCGGCCGGGCAGGCGGCGGGACCGGACCGGCAGCGAGCGCGCGAGCCGGATCCGCCTGCGCTGCGAAAACCACTCTGGTATGCCCTCACTTAGTTTCTGGCCGTATCTGGCCGTCGATGTATCTGGCCGTCGATGGGACGGGACG
>JBEKCN010000920.1:0-2750 GCA_050014855.1 Streptosporangiaceae bacterium
GGACGGGCCGGCTCTCTCCCACGCCGCGCGGGCGATCGACGTCCACTCCACGCTGACGTCGCAGCACAGCAGGCGCCCACCGGGACCCAGGCCCCGCGCCACCGCCAGCGCCGAATAGCCGGTGAACGTGCCGATCTCCACCGCGCGCGTCGCTCCCATGGCCCGGACCAGCATCTCCATCAGCACCGCCTGGTCATCGCCGATCTGCATTCCCGCGGCGCGGCCGGTTTTCTCCTGCGTTATGCGCTGCAGGTCGAGCTGGTCAACCCCGGGCAGGGTGGAATGCGCTGCCGAGTAGTCATCGATCACCGCATCAATGAACTGGCTCCGCCTGCGAGCGGCCGGTGGGGTCATTTCCGTCCTTCTTCTTCCTTCCAGGCTGCCACTTGGCTGAGGTCCACATCCTCTCATCATCGATCCCCGCACTTGCCCCGCCTGGCGATCAGATCGATATAAACCCGGCGATCAGCGTCAGCGTCCTGCCGGTGCGTGCCGACCGCGGACTTCTGGCCGCGGTGTCCAGGCCATAGGATCCAGCAGCCTGATCGAGACCCGGAGGGTCACAGCGAAGACCGCAGCGCACACGATATCCGCCGTTCTGGGCGGCCGCCCGCCACATTGTCGCTGCGGTAATGGCCGCGCATAGCGAATGATCTGCATGCCGGTGGTCTCCGGCTCGAACGCGACCGCGCATCTGCGCCGGGCCGCCGGGGATGGCCGATCATGACCACCCTGGGGTTAGCCGACGGCAGCGATCAGGCCGGACCCGATCTTCGGAGGGCCAGGTCGAGGGCCTGGTCGAGGCTGAGCGCCATGCCCTGGGCGTAGGCCCGCTCCAGCTGCTCATCGCCCAGGCACGCACGCGCTTGGGCGAGGCTGTCCTGACGGTACCGCGCATCGAATTCTTGCCACGGACTGCCCATCCGGTCAACGAATGCTTGCGCAACGCCGTGCAGCGTAGCTGCCCGGTCCCAGTCGCCTGCATCGCCGGTCACGCACGCCAGGTGAAGGCAGGCGACAGCCAAGCTTAGGTTGTCGCCGTTCCGGCGGCTGATGCGCAGCCCTGTCTCGAAGGTGGACCGCGCACCATCGAGGTCCTCTTCCGCGCGCTGCACCACACCCAGGCGCAGCGTAGCGACGGTGTGCTCCCACCCGATCTGCCGCGCGGCTTGCGCCGCCGCTTCCAGGTGAGCCCGGGCAGCGGGGACATCCCCGGCGCTCATGGCCGCCCAGCCTGCGTTTCTTTGCAGGAAGGAGTCAGTGAGATGGTCGCCAGATCGTCCGGTACAGGCGATCGCCTCGGTGTACAGAGGCGGGGACCGGGCCGGGTCGATCGTGTCGACGGTCATGAGATACAACATCAGGCTCCTGCCTAGCAGGACGTCGTCGCCAAGGCTACGGGCGCGCTCGACAGACTCCTGCCCGAACGGCAGCCCTGCCGCCAGCTCGCCGGCGAAGAAACATGCGACGCCCAGTTCCGCGAGGGACTCGGTGAGCAGCCGGCCGCCCAGGCGGCGGGCGACCTCGACTGCCTGCTCAGCAAGCTGCCGGGCCATGGGGACGTCGATGTAGAAAGCGGCGCGGGTGGCGGTGACCAGTGCCGCGCCGAACAGCGCGGGGTCGGCGCGGGCGTCGGGCCGCCGCAGCACCGGCACGAGCAGCCCGATGGCCTCCTGCTCCCGGGAGCGGGCTCTCCAGTACCGATCGAGCGCGACGCCCAGGCGCAGCACCAGCGCGGTCCCATCCGGGCGGCCGGCCGCATGCTGGCCGGCGCGGCGCAGGTTGGCCTGATCAGCGTGCAGCCGGGCCAGCCAGCTGCCCTGCTCCGGCCCGGTCAGATGAGCAGCCGCCGCCTCGGCGACCGCCAGGAAATGCGCGCAGTGCGCCGCGGCGGCCGCGGCGGCCGCATCGTCACCGGCCTCAACCAGCCGCTCAGCGGCGAACAGCCGGATGGTCTCCAGCAGCCGGTACCGCAGCCCTGCCCCGGCCTGCTCGGCCACGACCAGGCTCTTGTCCACCAGCGACCCGAGCAGATCGGCGACATCCAGCACGTCCAGGCCGCCGACCCCGCACACCGCCTCGGCCGCGTCCAGGCCGAAGCTTGCGGCGAACACGGACAGGCGCCCCAGCAGCACCTGCTCGGCACCGGTCAGCAGCGAATACGACCAGCCGACGGCCGCGCGCAGGGTCTGCTGCCGTGCCAGCGCGGTGCGGCTACCCCCGGTCAACAGCCGGAACCGCTGGTCCAGGCGGTCATGCAGCTCGTTGAGCGACAGCGAGCGCAGCCGGGCCGCGGCCAGCTCGATGGCCAGCGGCATCCCGTCCAGCCGCCGGCACAGCGACACCACCAGCGGGGCGGTCTTCTCATCCACGGACAGGCCGATGCCGTGCGCTCGGGCCCGCTCCACGAACAGCGCGACCGCATCGGAGGCCCCCGGCTCGGAGGGACTGGTATCGCCGGGCCGGGGCAGCGACAGCGACGGCACCCGGTAGACGGTCTCCCCGCCGATGCCCAGCGGCTCCCGGCTGGTAGCCACCAGACGCACCCTGGGGCAACGCCGCAAGATGGCATCGGCGGTCTTGGCGCAAGCGCCGATCAGGTGCTCGCAGTTGTCCAGCACGATCAGGACATCCTGCGTTGCGAGGGCATCGAGCAGGGTCTCCAAGACCGGCCGGCCCGGCTGTGCGGCAAGCCGCAGCGCCTGCGAGATGGCCGGCGCCGCCGCGTCGCCGTCGGTGACCGCAGCCAG
>JBEKCN010000921.1:0-2727 GCA_050014855.1 Streptosporangiaceae bacterium
GCGCCCGAGGCGATCAGGCTGCCTAACCGGGAGTTGCGTATCCGGCGCAGCGTCTATGAGGCGTGGCTGGCCGACCTGGAAGAAGTACCAGCCGCATGACCGGCACATACGATGTGCGGATCTGGGCCATTCGGGTCCGCAAAGGCCGCCCGAAGCCCTACCAGGTGCGCTGGAAAGCAGGAACGTCCGTATTCGCTAGATCCTTCGGCACACGGGGTCTGGCCGACAGCTTCCGATCCGGACTGATCCAGGCTACTCGGCGCGGTGAAGCGTTCGACGCGGTAACGGGCCTGCCAGAATCCCACGTCCGCGAACAAACATCGGTCACCTGGTACCAGCACGGGCTCGACTACATCGATATGAAATGGCCAGCAGCCGCAGGCAAATCCAGGATTTCAGCGGTGGAGACACTGACGGCGGTCACACCTGTTCTGATCAGAACCGACCACGGTATGCCAGACCCCGCCATCCTTCGCTCCGCCCTCCGCCGATGGGCATTCAACCCTCCCCACCGGGCCGACGACATGCCTGCGGACATCCGTGCCGCCTTGTCATGGATCAAACGGGTATCGCTGCCACTCACAGCGCTTCAGGACGACAAGACCGTCTGTCAGGTCCTCGACGCGCTCGCGCTCAAGCTCGACGGCACCGCCGCCTCCCCGGACTACCTCGGCCGACGGCGCCGTGTCTTCTACAACATCCTCAAATACGCCGTCCGGGAAGGACGGCTGACCGAAAACCCTCTCGGCACCACTGACTGGGAACCGTCCGACAGCGGCATCGATGAGATTAATCCCCGCGTGGTCGCCTCGCCCGAACAGGTCCGCCAGCTCCTTACCGCTGTCAGGTCCGTTGGCCCGCGTCGCGGCGCTCGTCTCGTCGGGTTCTTCGCCTGCTTGTACTTCGCGATGCTGCGCCCGGCCGAGGCGCTCGCGCTTCGTGCCGATGATTGCCATCTTCCCGCATCCGGCTGGGGCCGTCTTGAGCTGCATCAGACCACGCCAACGGTCGGTAAGCACTGGACGGACACCGGGGCGGGGCACGAAGATCGTGGCCTTAAAAACCGGCCGCGCCGGGCCGTCCGCATCGTTCCCATTCCTCCCGAGCTGGTGGCGATCTTGCGGCGTCATATTGCGCAGTACGGGCTTGCGCCGGACGGCCGTCTGTTTCGCGGCGAAAGCGGGGGAGTACTGGTTCCCACGTCCTACCGCTCCGTGTGGCAGCGAGCCCGCATGTCGGGCCTGACACCCTCGCAGGCCGCCTCACCATTGGCGCAGCGTCCGTATGACCTTCGGCACGGCGGCGTCTCGCTGCGGCTCAACTCGGGCGTCCCGCCGACTCAGGTCGCAGAGTGGGCGGGGCACAGCGTCGAAGTGCTGCTTACCATCTACGCCAGATGCATTCACGGCCGCGATCAGGTCTGGTACATGCTGATCGACCGGGCTCTTGGGCCAGGTGAATCATGAATCACCGGTCCACGGCTGGTCCACAAACAGCCGCATCCGGTCGCTTCGCGTGGCATGCGACTGCACACGGGCCTTTGTCAGTTACAGCGAATAAGGCGAGGTCAGAGGCCATATCGGCTGGTCACGAGAAAGCGCCCCCAGTAGGATTCGAACCTACGCACACGGCTCCGGAGGCCGTTGCTCTATCCCCTGAGCTATGGGGGCTCAGCGTCCGGCGCACCCTCGGGCCCCGTCCGCAGAGCGAGGCGAGCCATCCGGCGCCGAATGGACGCAGCAACACTACCAGCGCGCCGCATCATCCGGGCACACGACGGGCACGCGACGGGCCCCCACAGGAACGGGCACGCGACGGGCCGCCACAGGTCCGCGACAAACACATTGCATAGGCGCGGCGACCGACACGCGACGGGAACGTCCGCAGGCGCGCGAGGAACACATGGCCACGGGCACGCCACGGGCCCGCGAGGAACAGCACGCCGCAGGCGCCCAGGGGGGAACACAATGCCACGGGCACACGGGCCGCCACGGGCACGCCAGAGGCCCGGGACGAGCACGTCACAGGCGCCCAGGGGGGAACGCATCGCCACGGGCACCCGCGCCTGGGCGGGACCTGCACGCCACAGGCGCCCAGGGAGGAACGCAATGTCACGGGCACCCGGCCCGCTACAGGACGAGCACGCCACAGGACGAGCACGCCACAGGTACACGTGAAACCCGAGCCTTACCCTTGGCGGAAAGGCGACCGAACTGCGCGCGCTGCGTGGCCTGGAGCGGATAACCTCGCGCGGGTGACGCAGGCACTGGGACGGGTCCTCGTCGTGGATGACGACGAGGTGATCAGGCAGCTTATTGCCGTGAATCTCCAGCTTGAGGGGTTTGACGTGTCGACCGCGGTGGACGGGCAGGATTGCCTGGACAAAGTGGGGACAATCGCACCGACCGTCATCACGCTGGACGTGATGATGCCAAGGCTGGACGGCTGGGTAACCGCGGTTGAGCTGCGGAAGAACCCCGAGACTTCGCACATCAAGGTGGTCCTGATCACCGCCCGGGCGCAGGAGGACGACAAGCAGCGCGGGCGCCAGATCGGTGTCGATGCCTATCTGACCAAGCCGTTCGACCCGGGGGAGATGATCCGCGTGGTCCGCGAGCTGGCCGGCGCGCCCCCGGCCCCCATCGGCTGACCCTCGGGCCGCAGCCCCGGCTCAAACTCGCGGCTAACTCTCGAACACCCGCAACTCGCGGCTAACTCTCGAACACC
>JBEKCN010000922.1:0-2725 GCA_050014855.1 Streptosporangiaceae bacterium
GGGTGAGCCCAGTGGACGGCCCGCCGGCCTGGTGTCGGGTGAGGCCAGTGAGCCAGTTAGGGACAGTGAGCCCGGTAACCCCCATTAGGGCCTATCGGCCCGGTGAGGCCCATTCAGTCCGGTGCGGCGCCAGCGATCCTGGGCGGCGGCTCCAAGCGACGAGAGCCCCGGGGGCCGCGGCGCGGCCAGGACCACCCCCGCCAAGGGACCGTTCAGAGACAATTCAGAACGTTCGCTGAGACTGCGCTGCGTCCTGTCAGACATTGTTGAATGAACAGAGCGGTCCGCGGCGCGAGCCCGGCCCGCTGACCACGGCATACTGATCTCAGCCGAACAGACCCTGGATGGCCATGAATACTCCGACACCGGCGAAGGCGCCAGCAGGTGCGCGGCGCCCGGACGGCAGCGCGATCCGCGTCCTGGTCGTCGATGACGAGCCGAGCCTGGCCGAGCTCCTGGGCAGTGTGCTGCGCTACGAAGGCTGGGACACGCGCACCGCCGGGAACGGGACCGATGCGGTCAGCGTCGCGCGGGAGTTCCACCCCGATGCGGTCATTCTGGACATCATGCTGCCGGACTTCGACGGGCTCGAAGTCCTGCGTCGGCTCCGGGCCGAGATGCCGGACGTCTGCGTCCTGTTCCTGACCGCCAGGGACGCGGTGGAGGACCGGATCGCCGGGATCACCGCGGGCGGCGACGACTACGTGACCAAGCCGTTCAGCCTGGAGGAGGTGCTGGCCCGGCTGCGGGGGCTGCTGCGCCGCGCCGACCTCACCCGCACCCACAGCGAAGGCTCGCTGGTCGTGGCCGACCTGACCATGGACGAGGAGGCCCGCGAGGTGCGCCGGGACGGTGAGCTGATCGACCTCACCGCGACCGAGTTCGAGCTGCTCCGGTTCCTGATGCGGAATCCGCGCCGGGTGCTGTCCAAGGCGCAGATTCTGGACCGGGTGTGGAACTACGACTTCGGCGGCCAGGCGCACGTTGTCGAGCTGTACATCAGCTACCTTCGAAAGAAGATCGACGCGGGGCGTCCCCCGCTGATCCACACCGTCCGCGGCGTCGGTTACGTCCTCAAGCCAGGCATGTAATGAACGGGGGGTCTCGCTCCCGGTGGGCCACCCGGCCGTGGCGTGCCCTGTTCCACGGCAGCCTGACCGCCCGGCTCATCGCCAGCCTCGTGGCACTGGTCATCGTGACCTGCGCCGTTGTCGGCGCCGCGACCTACACCGTGCTGCGCCACTCGCTGATGGCCAACTTCGACCAGGCGTTGCAGGCCGCGACGCAACGCCAGTACCAGGCGTGCGCAGATAACGACGACAACCAGTGGTCCCCGCCGCAGGACCACACCTCGTCCTACATCGACAATGATCCGGGGTCCTCCCCCTGCGACGGCCAGGTCATTCAGGGCCAGGCGGCGGGCACGTTCGGCGCCTGGAACCTGGACGGGCACATCCAGGAAGCGTCGATCGTCGACGGAGAATGCCATGTGTCCGCCACGGACCAGGCCACGCTCCGGTCCCTGCCCGTGACCCCGCAGCCCCCTGCTCAGGGCGGCGGCGGAGGCGGCGCCTCTAGCCCGCCGCCGCTGGCTACGTTCACGCGCGACCTGCCCTCACTCGGCGGCGTCTATGAGCTGACCGCTGTGCAGCAGCACCAAGGCGGCCCCGTGCTGTACACCGGGCTTCCGCTGAGCAGCGTAAACAAGACCCTGCGCGACGTGGCGATCGCCGAGGCAGCCGTGTTCGCCGTCGTGGTGCTGTTCGTCGCGGGCGCAGGAGTAGGCCTGGTGCGCCTGTCGCTGCGGCCGCTCCGGCGGGTCGCAACCACGGCGACCATGGTGACCGAGCTGCCGCTGGACACCGAAGTCAGCCTGCCGGCCCGGGTGCCGGACGACGACCCCAGGACCGAGGTCGGCCAGGTCGGGGCAGCAATCAACCGGATGCTTCAGCACGTGGAGTCCGCGCTGGAACGGCGGGCGGCCAGCGAGACCCGGCTGCGCCGGTTCGCCGCCGACGCGAGCCATGAGCTGCGGACCCCGCTGGCGGCCATCCGCGGGTACGCGGAGCTGGCCCTGCGCCACGGCGGCCCGGTGCCGGAGGATGTGACGCACGCGCTGCGCCGAGTGGAGTCCGAGTCGGCCCGGATGAGCATGCTGGTGGATGAACTGCTGCTGCTGGCGCGCCTCGACGCCGGGCGCCCGCTGGAACAGGAACCGGTCGACCTGACCCGGCTGACCATCGAGGCGACCAGCGACGCCCAGGTCGCGAGCCCGTCACACCGTTGGCAGCTGGAACTACCGGACGAGCCGCTGATGGTCCGCGGCGACGAGTTTCGGCTGCGCCAGGTCCTCGGCAACCTGCTGAGCAACGCCGCCAAGCACACCGCGCCCGATACGACGGTCACCGTCGCCGTTTCCGCCGCACGCTCTGCCGGGGACGACGTTCCGGCCGCAGCGGACCCGGGGCAGCACGGCTGGCGGATGGGCGCCCGGCGGATGGGCGGGCAGCGGGTCGGCGGCCGGTGGGCACACGTCCAGCGGAAACGCAGCCAGCGGAAACACGGCCAGCGGAAACACGGCCAGCGGGTCGACGGCCTGCGGCCACGCGGCCGGCGGATGGGCGGCCAGCGGAAACGCGGCCAGCGGTTCAGCTGAGCGTGACGGACAACGGCCAGGGCATCCCGCCTGATCTGGTGCCCGAATTGTTCGAGCGTTTCGCCCGGG
>JBEKCN010000923.1:0-2725 GCA_050014855.1 Streptosporangiaceae bacterium
GCATGGCCGCGGTCCTCCAGCAACCGGGTGAGCCCTTCCCGGAGCAGCGCCGCGTCCTCGGCGATGACGACCCGCATCCTGTCCACGTCCTCAGGCCTTCATGGGGAGCTCGACCGAGATCCGGGTGGGCCCGCCCGGCGGGCTGTCGACCACCAGGCGCCCGTCCACGGTTCCGACGCGGCGTTCGAGCCCGGCCAGCCCGCTGCCCTGGGCCGCATCCGCCCCGCCGAGGCCGTCGTCGCACACCTGGAGCCGTAGCACCCGGTCATGTTCAGAATCAGCAATCCCGGCGCGGACGTTCACCTTGTTCGCGGCGCTGTGCTTGGCCGCGTTGGCCAGCAGTTCCGCCACGCAGAAGTAGGCGATCGTCTCGATCGCCGGCGTCGGCCGGGCCGGGAGGTCCGCGGTGATCTGCACCGGGATCGCGCTGCCCGCCGCGAGCGTGGCCAGCGCCTCACCCAGCCCGACCTCCAGCACGGGCGGGTGGATGCCGCGGACCAGTTCACGCAGCTCGACCAGGGCCTCCTTGGCGCCCAGGTGCGCGGCGTCGACGAGCTCGCGGACCCGGTCCACGTCCGGCGGCTGGCCGTCGGCGCCGAGTTTCTCCTTGGCCATGCCCAGGTTCATCGCCATCGCGGCCAGCCGTACCTGCGCGCCGTCGTGCAGGTCGCGTTCCACCTGGCGCAGCAGCGCCACCGAATCGTCGACCACCTGGGTCCGGGCCTGCTCCAGGTCGCGCACCCGCTGGGTGAGGGTGCCGGTCCCGAGCAGCGAGCGGATCAGCCAGCGGTCCACGGCCACCGCTCCCCTGGTCAGCCAGGGCGCGCCGAGCAGCAGGAACGCACCGAAGATCGCCACCAGCAGGCTGCCGCCCCAGTCGGTGGCGTGCACAAAGCTGCTGAACGGCGCCGGGGTGATGGCCGCGACCGGCTCCAGGCTGTTTCCTCGCGGCGCGTTGCGGAACAACGGCCACCACAGCGGGTAGGTCAGGTCGACGGCGCCGCAGGCCCAGAACGCCAGCGCGATGTACTGCCCGAACGCGACCGGCGCCCGGAGCAGGAGGTAGCCGACCGCGCGCCAGGCGGGGCCGTCCCGCAGCCGCGCGTCGAGCCGGACGATGACGCTCCCGGTGGGCCGGCGGAACGGCGGCGGGCCGGTGACCTGCTCCCCCAGCAGCCGGGCCGCGACCGCCCGGTACAGGCTGCCCGACCGGCGGGCGAGCCGGAGGGCCAGCACGACCCCGACCAGCCCGACGACCGTGCCGAGCACCGAGGCCGAGACCAGGAGGCTCGGCGCCAGCACCCACACGACAACCAGGAAGCCGGCCAGCCCGAGCGGCACGGCCACCAGGCAGTACTCGATCTCGCGGCGGGCTCGCGCGGAGAACGGGGCCCGCAGGACCAGCCGGGCGAGCGCCGCCGGGGCGCCGCCGCGCAGCGCCGGACCGCGCGGCGACGTCACATCCCCCGAAGCGGTGCCGCCCATCGTTCTATTGTCCTGTTCAGGCATCCCGCTTGGCCAGCACTACGGCGCCCGCAGCGAGCAGGACCGCCGCGTACAGGCAGAGCAGGCCCAGTCCGGCCCACGGTGGCAGGGTATGGGCGATCGGCTTGACCGCGGTCAGCGAGCTCGCCGCGATCGGTTCGGGCAGGAACTTCTGCACCGTGCGCTCCAGCGGCGCCGGGAGCGGAACGGTCAGCAGCGGTCGACTTGCCCGAGCCGTTCGGGCCGAGAAAGCCCGTCACCGTCCCCGGACGCACATCGAAGCTGAGCCCGTCGACGGCGACGGCGCAGAACGCGGCTTTCACCCGTCTTGGCCCGGGGGTTTTCCCCCGCAGCGCCGAGCCGGCGGCTCAGGAGGGGCAGCGCTAGCCGGCGGCTCAGGAGGGGCAGCCCCAGCCGGCGGCTCAGGAGGGCAGCGCCAGCCGGGCGATGCCTCAGACGCGGGCGGTGCCGATGAGCCCGTCCCGGGTGATCAGGGTCACCAGCTCGTCCTCGGCCAGGCCGTCCGTGCCGTCCGGCCGAACGGGCAGCACTAGGTAGCGGGTCTCGGCGGTGGAATCCCATACGGCGATGTCCACCTCTTCGGGCACGACCAGGCCAAACTCGCTGAGCACGGCCCGCGGCTCGCGCACGGTGCGGGACCGGTAGGCGAGGCTCTTGTACCAGCTCGGCGAGGGCCCCAGCAGGGCGACCGGGTAGCAGGAGCACAAGGTGCAGACGATCACGTTGTGCCGCTGCGCGGAGTTGGCCACGACCCGCAGCTGATAACTGCTGACCTGCGGGCCGAACCCCAGTTCGGCCGCCGCGGCCGAGCCGTCGGCCAGCAGCCGCGCACGGAACCGGGGGTCCGTCCAGGCGCGGGCGACGAGCCGGGCCCCATTGATGGGCGTCGCGCGGGCGTAGAACCGGGCCAGGGCCTCGTCCAGCTCACCGTCGCTGGCCAGTCCGGCGGCGATCACCCGTTCCTCCAGCCGCCGTACCCGCGCCGCCACGGGAAGATCATGATGGTGTGGCTCCGCGGTCACCGTTCCTCCTGTGGGCCGTCGTCCTCGCCGTCGTGCACGCCCTCGCCGTCGCCGTCGTCCACGCCGTCGTCCACACTGTCGCCCTCGCCGTCGCCCTCGCCGTCGCCCTCGCCGTCGCCCTCGCCGTCGTCCAGGCCGTCGCCCTCGCCGTCGGCCTGCTCCGGATAGCTCTCCCAGAGGTCGGCCAGGACCGTGTG
>JBEKCN010000924.1:0-2724 GCA_050014855.1 Streptosporangiaceae bacterium
CGGTGGTGGTGCCTGTGGTGGTGGTGCCAGCCGTAACCGCCACCGCCCCAGTCGCCGCCGCCGCCGCCGTCACCGCCGCCGCTGACCTCCGTCAGCTCCGCGGGCGTAAGCGCCTGAAGCTGCTCCCTCGCCGGGACCAGCTTCTGCGCCTTGCGTGAAATCATCACATTCCTCCCCATCTTTATCCCTAAGGGTTGCCTGACTCGTCCACTGTAGCTATTAAGCCGACGGTTCGCCACACCAATGCCGCTTAATTAAGCGGGATGGAATTAGTGTCCACATTTCCACAGGCCGGCCCGCCCGGCTTCTATAGATACCGGCCCACAATCGGCGGTGTTATCTTATTGCCCGGTCTTATCCGTTATCTTCTGCGCGGTGGGTGAAGAAGAGAGCGGCCAGCTGGCAGCCGGCAGCAGTGTACGGCTGACCGACCGGATTGGGATCGGTGTGCTGACCCGTCTGGTGCCGAGGGATGTGATCGCCGAGATACCGACGGAAACCGGCCGCCGGGGGCAGCGGCCCCGTCTCCTGCCTGCTCATGTCGTGGTATGTCGTGATGACGAGGGCGGTCTTCCGTAACGGCTACGAGGAGCTGATGCGGCGGCTGACTGCGGGCCTGCAGTTCATGCGGGCATGGCATAAGGTGGGCGGTTCCCACCCATAAGGAATGGGCGGTAACCACCCATAATGAATGGGCGCTTCCCACTACCGCGGCTATTTCACAGCCGCGGGACCGGCTGGGTGCAGCGCCACTAAAGATGCTGTTCGAGCAGATGGCGGTGCCACTGGCTGCGGCGGGAACGCCCGGTGCGTGGCTCGGAAAGCGCCGTCTGATGGCCATTGACCGGTAAAGCTGGACGTGCCCGATATACCGGCCAATATTAGCGGCACCCATTCCCGCGGTCGGGCAGTTCCCCGTCGCGCCGGGTTGCGGCCCGAGCAGACCGCGTCCGATCATGGCGACACGGTGGAAGGTCGCCCGGCTGACCGCGGCGGGCCGGACCAGCCAGTGGGAGTACGCGGACCGGATCGTCACCCTCGAGAAGCGGTCCGTACAGCGATTCGGGGCGGCAGCCGTTGCGGCGCTGCGGGCGGACCTGGAACGGCTGGCTCACGATCCAGACGCCGTTTCACCGCTGATGCGAGGCCTGGACCCTTATCCGGCCAACTGGCGCGCGGACGTCGGGCCGCCGGAGACCCTGCCGGACTACCCCATGGTCCTGCACCGCGGCGGCTTCCCCGACGGCCGCTGAACCTGGCTCACGTCGCCGGGCAGGTAGCCTCGGGCGGGCCGGCAAGAATCAGGGAGAGGATCATGACGGACCAGCCTTCGCGGGCCCAGCTGGCCAGCTCCTTCGGCACCGCGGCCGGCCTCTACGAGCGCGGGCGGCCACCCTACCCGCCCGAGGCGCTGGACTGGCTGCTGCCGGCCGGGGCGCGCCGGGTCCTGGATCTGGGCGCCGGCACCGGCAAGCTGACCCGCCAGCTCGCGGCGAGGGGCCTGGACGTGGTGGCCGTCGAGCCTACCGACGGCATGCGCGCGGAGCTGGAACGGGTCCTGCCCGGCGTGCCCGCGCTGGCCGGCTCGGCCGAGCAGATCCCGCTGGACGACGGCACCGTGGATGTGGTGCTGGCCGCGCAGGCCTGGCACTGGGTGGACCCGGCGCAGGCGGTCCCGGAGGTCGCCCGGGTGCTGGCTCCGGGCGGCACGCTGGGCCTGGCCTGGAACGAGCGGGACGAGCGGGTGGACTGGGTGGCCGAGCTGGGCCGGATCATCGGCGAGACCCGCGGGCAGGATGAGGGCGCGGGCGCGGCGAACACCAGCGATCATCCGCGGGTCGGGCCGCCGTTCACGCCGCTGGAGCGGCACGAAGTGTCCTGGGTCCACCAGCTCAGCGTGCCCGAGCTGCTGGACATGGTCGCCTCACGCAGTTACATCATCCTGCTGCCGGACGCCGAGCGTACGGCCGTCCTGGACCGGGTGCGGCAGCTGACACAGACGCACCCGGCGCTGGCGGGCCGGCCGGACATCATCCTCCCGTACCGGACCCTCTGCTGGCGGGGCCGGCTTGCCTGCCGGGGACAACTACTTCAACCGGCACGCTACGAGTAATGCTCGGCCGGCTGGACCTGCCCGGAGAACAGCTGCTGGTAAAAGCCTCCGCGCTCCAGCAGCTCATGGTGGGTGCCCTGGTCGACGACCCTGCCGCCGTCCATGACCACGATCGTCTCGGCACGGGTGACCGTGCTCAGCCGGTGAGCGACCACGATGGAGGTGCAGCCGAGGGAGGCCAGATTCCGGTAGACCGCTGCCTCAGTTACGGCATCGAGGGCACTGGTGGCCTCATCGAGGAGGAGAATCGACGGACGGTGGGCGAGTGCCCGGGCCAGGACCAGCCGCTGACGCTGCCCCCCGGATAGCGATGCGCCGCCTTCTACCAGCACTGTCGCATACCCCATGGTCATTGCCTCGATGTCCTGGTCGATGCAGGCGAGCCGGGCGGCGCGCACTACGTCGCCTTGCGCGAGGCCAGGTGCGCTCAGGGCGATGTTGTCCCGGACGCTGGTCCCGAAGACATAGGACCCTTGCGTCACGATCCCGAGCTGGCGGCGCACCGAACGGGCCTCCAACTCGCGCAGGTCCGTCCCGTCGTAGCGGACGGATCCCGCCTCAGGCTCATACAGCCCCAGCAGCAGCCGCGCCAGCGTCGACTTGCCCGACCC
>JBEKCN010000925.1:0-2723 GCA_050014855.1 Streptosporangiaceae bacterium
CTCATCCCGTCGTTAGCGCCGATTTTCACTAGGCGGATTGACCCCCAGTCGGGGGCCAGACGTCCTGGTAGTGACGGATCTGGTAGCCCCACCAGGCACGATGACGGTGATTTATCACGTCCGTATCCTTGATCACTGGCGCACCATTATTGAGCCACTTGACCATGAACTACATGGATTCGAGCTACTCCGCCACACCGCCGACGCGCGGGGACCGGGGTGGTGTCATCTGCAACGAGGATGAGCAGTCAGCATGACATCCCCTATGACCCGGGGCATCCGCAGCGAAGCTCGACGCAAAGCGCCTGCATGTCGATGCCGCTCGTGATCCCTCGGCAGGATTCCGTTCAGTCAGCCAAGGGTCGACTCGCGGCCGCGAAATCGGCGTTAGGGTCGGCGGCTGGGAAATCCCAGGGCAGACGGCTGTCCGTCAGGACGCGATCGGGTCGTCCTCTTGCAGCTCCTGGCGCAAAACATGCAGCGCATAGTGGAGCCGTGACCTGGCCGTGCCCGCCGGTATGCCGAGCTGACGGGCCACCGTGGCCAGGCTTTCCCCGTGGTAAAAGGTCTCTACGAGCACGGTCAGGTGCGCGGGCGACAAATGCTGCAGTGCGGCGGCCACGATCTGCTGATCCAGAACCTGATCCAGAACCCGATCCAGCCCTGAATCGGTCCGGGCATCGTCAGCGGGCTGCGGTTGGACCGTCATCGGCGGGCCCGCGCAGCCCGGAAAGCATCGATCAGCAAGTTGCGTGCGACCCGGAACAGCCAGGGCCGGACGGGCCGGTCATCGGCGCTCAGCTGGGGCAGGTGACGCCAGGCCCGGATGAAGGTTTCCTGCACGATGTCGTCTGCGCTCGCCCAGTCCGGGCAGAACCGCTCGACGTAACTGTGCAGGGCCCTGGCGTGCTGGGCGTACAGCTCGCGGATGGCGGCATCGGTGTCGCCGGGGAGCTGATCGCTGGGAGGTTGCGTGATAGCTGACATACTTACTAACACGGATAGTAGACAGGCATTCGTTCACGACAAGGCACAAAACTTGCCAGAGGCCTGAACCGCCGACGTACCCTATGCGTGTTAGTAGATAGTCGCCGGTGTGGCGACGGCCTGACCGTGTCCGCAGGCGGAGCGGGTGAGGGAAGTGACGGATGCGACGACTTGGTGAGCTGGAAGCCGTGATCATGGACCGGTTGTGGGAGTGGGGACGTCCAGCGCTGGTCCGCGACGTGGTCGACGAACTCGGAAAAGACCGGCCTCTCGCTTACACCACCGTGATGACGGTGATGGAGAACCTGTACCGCAAAGGGTGGCTGCGCCGGGAGCGGGATGGCCGTGCGTGGCGCTACGAGCCCACCGGTTCCCGGTCCGGCTACACCGCGGCGCTGATGAGCGACGCGCTGGCGACCAGTGCTGACCGGCGCACGGCGCTCGCGCATTTCGCGCTGCAGATGAGCCCGCACGACGCTGCGGTGCTGCGCGAGGCACTGGACCAAGCCCTCGGCGAGGCTGAGGCTGGTGGGCCCCGGTGACCATCGCCGTGGTGCTGGTGGCGTATGCCGTCTGCGTCGGCACTTTGGGCGCCCGGATGCTGGGCCGGGCCAAATGGACGGCGAGAGCGCCGCTGCTGGCCATGGTCACCTACCTCGCCGCTGGATGGTCGGTCGTGGCCGCGCTCGGGCTGGCCGGCCTGACGCTGGCGGTGCACACGACCGCGCTCGGCGGCGGCCTGAGCCACCTTATCGGCGCTTGCGTGCTGCGGCTGCGCGCCACCTACGCCACCCCGGGCGGCGCCATGGTCGCCGGGCTCGGCCTCACCCTGGCGGGCGCGGTCGTGGCCCGTACCGCGCTCACGGCCATGACGCACCTCCGCGCGGCCGGGCGGCAGGCGCTGCAGCATGCGCAGACTGCGCGGCTGGTCGGCCGTCCCGAGCCGGCCCTCGGCGCTACGCTGATCGATCACCCGCAGCCAGCCGCCTACTGTGTGGCCGGGCGGGACCCGACCGTGGTCCTGACCACCGGCGCCGTGCAGGCCCTCGACGCTGATCAGCTGGCGGCGGTGCTGGCGCACGAGCGCGCGCACCTGACCGGCCGCCACCACCGGCTGATAGCCATGGCGAGGATCGGCCGCCAGGTGCTTCCGTTTGTGCCGCTGATGCGTGACGCAGACGCGCAGGTGGCGAGGCTGGCTGAGATGCACGCCGACGATGCGGCCACCCGAACCTGCGAGCCCGCACCACTGGCCACCGCCCTGGTCATCCTGGCCGCGGGCGCCAGTCCCGCCCCCGCCCTCGCTGCGGCCGCCACCGACGCGGTGCAGCGGATACAGCGGATGCTGGGGCCCGCCGAGCCACTGGGCCGCACCCGCCGGCGGCTGCTTCGCACCACGGCCGCGGCCCTGGCCCTGGCCCCGGTCCTGCTGGCTCTGGCCCCAGCCGTCCTCGCGCTCGCCCTGGGCCGGGTTCCGGGCGCCTAGCAGCAGCCCGGCACGACGGGAGCCGGCTCGCCTGCGGTGGCCAGATGGCCGCTGCCTGCCTGGTAGCGGGCTGCTGCCCAGCCGATCTCTGCTGTCCAGCCGGTCTATTTTGGCGGCGGGCAGTCGTCCGCAGCGCCGGGCCAGCCTCGCGATGAACACCCTCCGGGCCAGCCCCGTGATGCCAGGTATGAAATTCCACCGCCAGAACGGCCTGCCCGACGCGCCCGCCGGGCAGCAGGACCACACGACG
>JBEKCN010000926.1:0-2723 GCA_050014855.1 Streptosporangiaceae bacterium
CCACTGCTGCAGTTCCATCCACTGCGCCATCCAGCGCTGCACCTCCGGGTCGTCCCTGCGCTCCTCGGGCGCGATGATGCCCTCCAGGGACTCGGGCGCGATGAACCCGTCCAGCGACATCGGCACGCTGAAGAACACCTTCCCGGCCATCAGCCCTCCACTGCCTTCCGAACGATCTCGGTGACGTAGGCAGCCAGGTTGCTCAGGGTCTGCTGGCCGCCCTCGATCGCGTGGTACTTCTCGACCGCCTCGTCGCGCAGCTCCTTGGTGGGGAACACCGTGCGCATCTCGATCCGGGTCGCCGCGCCGTCGGGCGTGAACGTCAAGACCGACTCGAAGGCGTTCGGGTCGCCGCGGGACTCACCGTGCAGCAGTGCGATCCGCTCCGGCGGGGCGATCTCGGTCCAGGAGATCCACTCCTGGTAGTCCGTCCCGTCCGGTCCATGCATCACGAAGTCCCACTCCCCGCCGACGCGGAACTCGAACGCCCGCGTGGTGGTGGTGAACCCCTCCGGTCCCCACCACCGCGATAGGTGCCGCACCTCGGTGAACGCCTCGAACACCAGCTCCCGTGGGGCACTGATGACCCGGGAGATCACGATCTCGCGGTCGGCCGTCGCGGACTGCGCCGGCGCTCCTTGTCCCGTCGCGCTCATCAGCTACTCCTCCTGCTTTGCCTGCTTGAGGTCCTGCACGTACGCGTCCAGCCGGTCGAAGCTCTCGTTCCAGAACCGCTCGAACCCGCCGGTCCACTCGTAAACCGGTCGCAGCCCGCGGGCGTCAAGGCCGTACAGGCGTTGCTTGCCTGCCTTGCGGTCCCGCACCAGCCCGACCTCCCGGAGCACCCGCAGGTGCTTGGACGCCCCCGGCTGGGTCATCCCCAACTCATGGGCCAACTCGGTCACCGGCCGCTCACCCGCCCGCAGCAGCACCAGGATCTCCCGGCGCTGCGGCTCGGCGATCGCGTTGAAGACGTCCGACGTCGTCGCTGCTCGTGCCATGGGCGCCATCATATGCCGATATCGGCATGCGTCAAGCCGGAGGAATCAGCTCAGTTGAGCTTGTTGTTCGGCTCGTTGTGTCTCAGGTGTTGTTGCCTCCGATCTTGGCTTGTTTCATCCGGTATTCCATCTCCGGAAAGTTTCAGGCTCGTTACTCTCGGTGATAATTTGGTGGTTGTATTGGCGAGGGATGCCGGTAACAACGGCGCCAGGGGACCCGTGCTAGGGCGTCCAGTTTGCTGAACACCGTCGGCAGGGCCAGAGGGTGTCAGCGTGACAATCACGGACCCGATGGCCGCCTAGCGGGGGGAACGGCGGGTGCTGGGGGCGTCGCGGGCGGCGTGGCGCCCAGCCGTTTCCTGGCTATGGGGGGAGTGCCGGGCTCCGTCAGCGTGCTTGCCTGGCCCACCGCATACGTGCTCCAGTTCCGGGAAATCAGGTGGCCGACTCAAAGGATGGCAGGTCATGCGCTGGCTTAGATGGATGTTCCCGATCCTGGCCGCTGCGACGGCGCTGTTCATCAGCCCCGCTTCCGCGATAGCAGCAACAACGTACTCGGATTCGATCAGCGGGTATGAATACGCGGCGACATCGGCAGAAGGCCACTTCGTCGGCATCGCGTCGGGCGCGTTGCCCGGCGCCTGGTCCGTAACCGTGGACCACACCCCGCTCGGCACCTCTGCCACCATCACCGGCGGTGCCTTTCACCTTGCTACCCACCTGCACGGCACCCTCACCGCGGTCACCGGTGACTTCACCGCAGGCACGGTCAGGCAGCTGTCCGGTTTCACCGGGTGCGCCAGCCAGCGATATGCCGTGCACGGCGTTCTGGGCGACATGGGCTTTGGTTCAGCGCGTAGCGGCACCGGCACCTTCGTGGCCACGCTGACGCACCACCGCACGAAGATCTTCGGACATTGCGTGACGTACTCCGCGAGCGTCAGCGGATCGCTGTCGCTGGCCCCATCCTGACGACCCGCTGATCCTCGTGATATACGGGGGCCAGACCAAGCAAGCCCGATAGGGGCAACGGGCTAGGCGGGGAGTCGGGGCTGATGTAGCAGGGAACGAAAGGTCACAGGGTCCCGTTAGTACTGGCGGAAAAACCAACGGATATGCGCCGGGTGCGGCCATCCGGATAGCCCCCGCTCAGTGAGACGTTCACCGGACAGGTCATATGAGACGGTACCTTCGCACGTCGCTGTGGCCGCGCGGCCGACTGTCCGGATGTCCGGTTGGGGATCCCCTAACGGACAGCCCGCCGCCCGGTGCGCCGGCGGCTGGCCGAGCCGGACCTGGAGCTCCGGGTCTTCTGCGTCCGCACGGGATTGCCCGCCTCAGCGACCCCGCAGCTGGAGCGGGCCTGGGACGCCTACCAAGCCGAACGGTACCGGCGCGGTGAGACCAGCCAGCGGGCTGCATACACCGATAACCCGTTCCGGCCACGCTGACGGCCACCCCCTGGCCTCAGCGCACACCAGGGCAGTTCAGGAAACTGGACGTCTCACCGATCCAAAGGATCGCTAGTGGTACTGACGGCTCGATTGTTACCGGCACCCATACAAGGGCAGGGTACGGCGGCCGTGCGTTAACCGGATCGCGCGGACCCCCTCCGGCCAGGTCCCCGGCAGCGGTCAGCAGCCGCTCCTATATATCGCTGATGGGGTTTGCGGCAGGTGCGGCGGCTGGCGCCGGAGGCGCGCCGTACCCGGGCGTGCCGCC
>JBEKCN010000927.1:0-2721 GCA_050014855.1 Streptosporangiaceae bacterium
GCCGGCAAGACCATCACAGCCAACTGACCCGCACACGACGGAGGAACATTCATCATGACCACCATCAGCATCATCGGCTCGGGCAACATGGCCACCGCCATCGGCACCCGGGCGGCGAAGCAGGGCCACACCATCGAGGTCATGAGCCGCGACACCGCCAAGGCTCAGGCACTCGCCGACAAGATCGGCAACGGAGCCACCGCCGGTACGTTCGGCGCAACGCCGCTGGGTGACATCGTCATCGTGGCCGTCCCGTACACCAACGCATGTTATGACGTAGGTGAAGGTGTACCCTCCGCACACGGAGATCGCCGGGGAGCGGCCTCTTGACAGTGTCAGCGGCTGACCTCCGCTGACGTGGCCGCAAGTCGGATCTGGACGATTAGGCCGCCGCCGTCGCGGGCGGCCGCGGTTAGCTGTCCCCCATGGGCTTGGGTGATGGACCGGACGATGGACAGGCCGAGCCCGGCGCCGTGCGGGTGGCTGGTCCGGTTGCCGTCGAGCCGCCGGAAGGGCTCGAACAATATGTCGACCTGCTCAGGCGGGACGGGCGGCCCGGAGTTGCTTACCTCGAGCTCGACCATGCCGGGGGTGGCGGCCCTTCGGGTGGTCACCGTGACCCGGCCGCCGGGGTGGTTGTGCTGGATGCCGTTGCGGACAAGGTTGAGCGCGAGGCGTTCCAAGAGGATGGGGTCGCCGGTTGTGGGTGCCGGATAGGGCGTCGCGTCGACAGTGACCCCTGCGGCAGCGGCTTCCCCGGCTGTCTCCTCCACTGCGCCTGCGGCGACGTCGGACAGGTCGACGGGCAGCCGATCGATGGCCTGGTTCTCGCAGCGGGCCAGGGTGAACAGCCCCTCGAGGATCAGCTCGCTGCGGGCGCTGGCCGCGAGCACGCTGTCGATGACCGGGCGGAGTTCCGGGGGAACGCGGTGCTGTGCCACGGCAACCTCCAGCAGGGTCCTGTTGGTTGCCAGCGGTGTGCGCAGCTCATGCGAGGCGTTGGCGGCGAAATGCCGCTGCCCGTCGAAGGAGGCGTCCAGCCGCTCCAGCATCGCGTCGAATGTGTCGGCGAGTTCCTTCAGCTCATCCCGGGGACCGACCAGGGAGATGCGCTCGTGCAGGTTACTCCCGGCGACCCGCCGGGCTGTGTCGGTGATGTGCCGTATCGCGTGGAGCGCCCGGCCGGCCATTAGCCAGCCGAAGCCCACGGCTGCTATCGCTACCACGGCCATTGCCAGCAGGGATTCCCATAGCAGCGAGCTGATAATTTCATTGCGATGCTGATTCAGCTTCTGGACGAGAGCCTGCATCTCGGCCTGGGTGAGCGGGGGCACGGGCGGGGGGAGTCGCCTCCCGGCTGGCGTGAAGATCCCCTCGGCGAGGGGCCCGCCGGGGAAGTTGCTCGAGAAGATGACGTACAAGATGGCGATGAGAATGCCCCCGGCGATCAGGAACAGCCCGCCGTAAAGCAGGGTCAGGCGGCTCCGCATGCTCAGCCGTGGCTGTCGCAGGAAGTTCAGCCGGGGCTGTCGCCGGGATGCGGTGAGGTACCTCACGCGATCCGGTACCCCGCTCTGGGGATCGTCTCGATCGGTGAGGGTTCGCCGAGCTTGCGGCGCAGGGTCATGATCGTGACGCGGACGACGTGCGTGAACGGGTCGATATTCTCGTCCCACGCCTTCTCGAGGAGCTGCTCGGCGGACACCACGGCGCCTCCGCCGCGCAGGAGTTCTTCCAGGACAAGGAACTCCTTGTGCCGCAGTGCCAGCGGCCGTCCGTGCCGTGACGCCTCATGCCGGACGGGATCGAGCCGGATTCCTGCGCGTTCGAGGACCGGCGGGTCGGCCGGGCGCGCCCGCCGTCCCAGGGCCCGGACCCGCGCGACCAGTTCGGCGAAGGCGAACGGCTTGCTCATGTAGTCGTCGGCGCCGAGGTTCAGCCCTGTCACCCGCTCGGACAGGTCCCGGGCGGCCGTCAGCATGAGGATCCGGACCGTGGCACCGCTAGCGGCTAGTGACCGGCACACCTCGTCCCCGTGGACGAGCGGCAGGTCCCGGTCCAGGACGACCACGTCGTAATCGTTGATGGCCAGGCTCTCCAGCGCCGCCTGCCCGTCGAAGACCACGTCCACGGCCATGGCCTGACCCCGCAGCCCGTCCGCGATTGCGTCTGCCAGCTGCCGCGCATCTTCCACCACCAGAACCCGCACTTGCGCCTCCCGCCTGGGCACATGACCCGCCGCTGCCAGTGTCACCGCGGCCGGTTAGAACCCACGTCAAGTACTCCTGCAGGTTTGCTCAGCTGTGGTTGCGCCGGGCATGCGGCGAGGCGTTGACGCTGATTTGACGAGCCGCCCGGTGAAATGGCTTGCCGGAAGGGCTGCGGCACGCGGCTTTGCCGACCAGTACAGGAGGAACACTCATGCGCAGGCCACAGGCCAGTGGGTATGGTGAGCATGGCGTCTGATTCCCTGCTCCGCGCCGCCGGGACGTCCGATGAACGCCCGTCTCGGCCACCCCGGGGCGCAGTGGTGGAGATAGTCATCCCGGTCCGCAATGAGGAGCGCGACCTCGGCCCGGGCGTGCGGCGCCTGCATGCCTATCTGCGTGACCGGTTTCCGTTCGCGGCGCGGATAACGATCGCCGACAACGGCAGTAATGACGGCACATGGGCGGTGGCCAGCGCGCTAGAGGCCGAGTTCAGTTCTGTGCGCGCGGTGCG
>JBEKCN010000928.1:0-2718 GCA_050014855.1 Streptosporangiaceae bacterium
GCCGGGAAGCCTTTGCCGACCTGGCCGCCGCGCCCCGCGGCTGGAGCCGGTTCCGCCGGGGCCGCCCGGCCGTCCTGGTGCTCCGGACGGCCGTCGCCGCCGGGGTCAGCGCCGGCGCGCTGGCCGTGGCCGGCCCGCAGCCGGCCAGCTTCGCGCTCATCGCGGGCGCCCTCACCTGGCTCGCCCGCACCGGCCGCCACGAGCTGGCCCCACCGGCTCCAGGCGGGCCTGTCCTCGCATCTGTGCGTCACCGGGGACCGCGGCGCTCCCGCTGGTGACCCGCCTGCTGGCGACCCGCCCGCTGGTGACCCGCCCGCTGGCGACCCGCCCGCTGGCGACCCGCCCGCTGGCGACCCGCCCGCTGGTGAACCGCTCGCTGGTGGCCGGCCTGGTAACGCGGCCGACGGTCCCCCGGCCGGCGGCAAGCCGACCGGTGGGTGCCCCTGCCTCCGGTGACCGGCCAAGGGGTGACTGCCCGACGACGAGCTGACCGGAGCGACCTGGCGACCGCAGCCTTGACGCAATCTATTGGTTGCAATAATATAGCAACTGATCAGTTGCTACTAACGGAGGCCGTCATGGGATTCCCCGATCGCATCGAGCGGGTCGTCGAGATTGCCCACCCGCTGGCCGAGGTGTGGGCGGCGCTCACCACGGCCCAGGGCCTGGGCAGCTGGTTCGGCAACCAGGCTGCGATCGATCTGCGTCCGGGCGGATCGGCCCAGATGACGTGGAGCGACGGCCACACCGTCGACATGCGGATCGAACGGGTGGAGGCGCCGGCGGTGTTCGGCTTCACCTGGCCCATCTTCGGCCTGCCCGACGACGATCCGCGCCGCACCTATGTCGAGTTCACCCTCGAGGCCACCGGGACGGGCACCCGGCTCACCGTGACCGAAAGCGGCTTCGCGCAGGTACCGGAAGACGTCCACCGCACGGCGTTCGACGGCAACACCCGGGGCTGGGCGAAGGAACTGGGCGAGTTGGTCGACTACCTCGATGTTGCCTGATGCCGAAGCGATCGCCGAACAGGTCTTCGTCGCCCTGGCGGACCCGAGCCGGCGCGCCATCCTGGCCGCGCTGGCGTCGGGTGGTCCCGCTACGGCTACTGACCTGGCCGGGCGCCTGCCGATCACGCGGCAGGCTATCGCCAAGCACCTGGCCCTGCTCGCCGAGGCGGGCCTGGTGACGGCCGAACCCGGCGAGCGGCGCCGGGTGCGATACCGGCTCCGTTCCGCCCCGATGCAAGTGGCGCAGCAGTTCCTGGCCGCGCTGGCCCGCGACTGGGATGGCCCGCTGAAGGCGCTGCAGGAACACCTCAATCGGTAAAAAGGCGGTCAGATTTTCGGGACATGCTGGCCGGGGGGCGAGCAGTTGACTCATTTTGCTCATACGCACCGCGGTTTCCGCGACGATCATGAGCGAGTACTCGGGCAAGCAGTCCCGCGGGCGGATGGTCGGCCTGGTGTTCTCGATGCAGGGGGCGGGCCTCATCTTCGGCCCGCTGATCGCCTCCATCCTGCTCGGCTCGGGCCTGTCGAACGACTACACCTGGCGGATCCTGCTCGCGCTGGGCGCCATCCCGGGCCTGGCCGTGTTCTACCTGCGCCGCCAGATCCACGAGACACCGCGGTTCGCGATGGCGGGCGGCGCATCCGACGAGGCCGAGGCCGCGATCGCCAGCGCGACCGGCGCGGCCCCGCCCCCGAAGGCGGCGGCGGAGTCGAAGGCGAGGAACCCGCAGAGCGCACTGGGGGGCTTCACGATCCTGGCCCGCAGCCGCCGCATGATGCTGTGGCTCATCGCCACGGCGGGCTGCTGGGCACTGCTGGACTTCTGCTACTACGGCAACACGATCTCCTCGCCCGAGGTGCTCAAGCTGATCAACGCGCACGCGTCGCTGCTGGAAAACACCCTCCTCCAGCTGGCGATCTTCGCCGTGTTCGCCCTACCCGGCTACGTGGTCGCCATCCTGCTGCTCGACAAGACCGGGCGGAAGACCATCCAGGTACTCGGATTCGGGATGATGGCGCTGATGTTCTTACTGATCGGGCTCATCCCGGCGGTCAGCGCCAACGTCGCCCCGTTCGTGCTGCTGTACGGGATCAGTTACTTCTTCACCCAGTTCGGCCCGAACACGACGACGTTCATCTACCCGGCCGAGATCTTCCCGGTGCAGGTGCGGACCACCTCCCATGGCATCTCGGCGGGAGCCGGCAAGATGGGCGCGTTCGCCGGCGCCTTCCTCTTCCCCGACATGCTCGCCTCCTCGCTCGGGCTCAGAGGCGCGGAGGTGAGCGCCGGCGTGGTGGCCGCCGTCGGCATGCTGCTGACTATCGGGCTGCTGCCCGAGCCGAAGGGCAAGACCCTTGAACAGCTGTCGGCGGACGCGCTCGCCCCGCCGACCGTCCGCGCCCATCGGCAGCGGGAGGCGACGGCATGACGTACCGGGTAGTGGTCGGCGTGGACGGCTCGGTGCACGCCGAGGCCGCGCTGCGCTTCGCGCTCGCCGAGGCCGAAGCGCACCACGGCGAGGTGACGGCCGTCTTCGCCTGGCAGATACCCTTCGTGTCGATCCCGGGGGCGTTCGACCGGGAGGAGATGCAGAAGGCGGCCACCGACCTGATCACCGAGTCGGTGAGCGCGGTGGCGCCGCCGCCGCGCGTTCCGCTGCGGACGCTGGTGGCCGAGGGCGATCCAGCCGAGTCGCTCATCACA
>JBEKCN010000929.1:0-2716 GCA_050014855.1 Streptosporangiaceae bacterium
GCTCGCAGCCGCAGGGCATCATCACCCGGCAATCCCCGGCCGCGGGCACGCCGATCAGCGACAACGAGACGGTGACAATCGGCGCGTCGTCCGGCCCGCCCGTGGTCGGCATTCCCGACGTGGACGGCGTGGGCGTCGGGCAGGCCAAGCAGGCCCTGGCCAAGCTCGGCTTCAACGTGAAGGTAGACCGGTTGGGACCGTTCAACAAGGTCTTCGACTACAGCCCCACGAATCAGGCGCCCAAGGGCAGCACTATCACGATCTACGCCGGCTTCTGAGCAGGGCTGCGGAGCACGGTCAAGACGGACCGGCCTGATGCCCTTTCCGCTCGGCCGCTGATCGGGGCGCGCGCGTCGCAGGCGGGGCCCGGGGCGTCGTCGTGCATACGGGTTCCGGTCAGGGACCGTCGGGGCCCACTCGGCTGGTCAGGGGCCACCGCCGAGCACACCGCACAGCAGGCGGTCGGCGCCCCGCTGCCACAGCGTCCCGATCTCGGTGAAGCCGGCCGCCCGCAACGCATCGACATGCGTCGCAAGCAGGCTCGAAGGCGATGAGCTGTGATGACCGCTGTCGACGCTCCGCCGGTCCCGTTCGGCAGCCAAACGGGCCAGGGCGGGATCGGCGGACACCGCTTGCCACCAGCCCAGCCAGCTCTCGTCATCGCCGTCGGGGAACCGGCGGCTCTCCTGCCGGTCGAGCAGGGCCCGCTCCAGCGCGGCCAGGGCGGGCGTCGCGGCCGCGTCGGCGCCCAGATGGTCGCCGTCGAGCAGCAGGCCGCCGGGCCGCAGCACCGTGGCCAGCTCGGCGTACACCGCACGCAGCTGCGGCTCGCTGAGCCAGTGCAGCGCCGTCGTGCTCACCGCCGCGTCCGCTGGGGCGTCCAGCCCGAGGGCGGCCGCCCAGCCGGGCGTGCGCAGGTCCAGCTCGGCAAAGCGCAGGCCCGGCCGCCCGGCGTAGGCGGTACGGCCGAGAGTGAGGGTGACCGGGTCGGCGTCCACCGCCACCACCGTGGCCTGGGGCAGCCGGCCGAGCAGCCGGACCGAGAGGGACCCCGGCCCGCAGCCCAGGTCGATCACCAGCGGGTCAGCCTGGCCGGTGCCATCAGCCACCGCGTCGATCAGCGCGGTGAACCGCTCCTCCCGGTCCGGCAGGGACACCTCCTGCTGCCGCTCCCAGCGGTCGATCCACCGCTGGGCGCTGACCTGGTCGAGCTCCGGCATGACACGCCTCCTGCCCTTGCATACCTGTCTATAATCGCTTTGGCAGTTACACGATAAGACGGGGAGCATAACTGGTCAAGTGAACTTCAACAGTCATACGGATGCAGTGCTGGCGGTGGCGGTGACCCTCGTCAATACGCTCACCCCAGGCCAGGCGCGGGGACGGCCGTACGCGCCGCCCGACGGGGCCGCCCTGCCCGCCGCGGCCCGGGCCGCCCTCCAGGCCGACGGCTCTTCTGACCGGCCGCCGCTCACGCTGGCCGAGGGCGAGCAGGTTGGTGCGGTCGCGGCAGAACTGAGGCCCGTCTTCGAGGCGGTCGCGGTCGGCGACGTCGACGCGGCGGCGCGGACGGTCAACGCGCTGCTGGCTCAGACCGGGGCGCACCCATTCCTCGACCGGCATGACGGCGAGCCCTGGCACCTGCACTTCCACGGGGCGGACGAGAGCCTGGCCACCGGCTGGGCAGCGGGCTGCGCGACGGGACTGGCCGTCGTGCTCGGCAGCGCCGAGGCCAGCCGATTGGGAGTGTGCACGGCGCCGCGCTGCGACCGGGTCTATGTGGACACCTCCCGGAACGGGACGCGCCGGTTCTGCTCCACGGCCTGCCAGAACCGGGTCAAGGCGGCGGTGTTCCGCGAGCGCCAGGCGAATCCGCCGCAGTAATCGGGCCCGCGGCGCGGGTCAGCCGAAGAAGACCTCGGCCTCCGCGTACCGCTCCGGGGGCACGGTCTTCAGCTCGCTGGTCGCTTCGCCAAGCGGAACCCGGATAATGTCGGTGGCCCGGAGCGCCACCATGGTGCCGAACGCACCGTCGTGCACCGCCTCGATCGCGTGCACCCCAAACCGGGTGGCCAGGACCCGGTCGAACCCGGTCGGGGTGCCGCCGCGCTGGATGTGCCCGAGCACCGCGCAGCGGGCCTCCGTGCCGGTCCGCTTCTCGATCTCTTCCGCCAGCATCTGGCCGACACCGCGGCCGGCCAGCCGCACGTGCCCGAAAGCGTCGACGCCCTCCCCGGGGGCCAGACTGTCCTCATCTTCCGCGTGCGCACCCTCGGCCACCACCACGATCGGGGCGTACCTGGTCTGGAAGCGGTGCTCGACGTACTCGCAGACCTTCTTGATCTCGAAGGGCTTCTCCGGGATGAGGATGACGTTGGCCCCACTGGCCATCCCGGCGTGCAACGCGATCCAGCCCGCGTGCCGGCCCATTACCTCCACGATCAGCGCGCGGTGGTGGCTCTCCGCCGTGGTGTGCAGCCGGTCGATCGCTTCCATCGCGATGTTGACCGCGGTGTCAAAGCCGAACGTGTAGTCGGTGGCGCCCAGGTCATTGTCGATCGTCTTGGGCACGCCCACAACGTTGAGGTTCTCGGCGTGCAGCCGGGTCGCCACGCCCAGCGTGTCCTCGCCGCCGATCACGACCAGCGCGTCCACCCCCAGACCGGCCAGGTTGTCTTTGATCCGCTCGGCCCCCGAGCGCTCGCCGACCCGCTCG
>JBEKCN010000930.1:0-2715 GCA_050014855.1 Streptosporangiaceae bacterium
GCCAGCCTGGCCGGGGTGTCTCGCCCGGACGCGACCGCCGCGCTGCGCGAGCTGACCCGCACCCACGTGGTGGCCGAGTACCATCCAGGCCGGTTCGCGTTCCACGATCTGCTCCGCGCCTACGCCTTCCAGCAGGCGGAAGCCGTGGACACCGAGGCGGAGCGGGCCGCCACCGTACGCCGCTGCCTGGCCCACTACCTGCGTACCGCGCACGCGGGGGCGCTGCAGGTCAACCGGGTCCGTAAGCCGATCGACCTGCTGCCGCCCGAGCCGGGCGCGATGCCGGAGGAATTCTCCGGCCGGACCCAGGCCCTGGCCTGGTTCGACGCCGAGAGCCCGGTCATGTTCAACCTGCTCGCGCACGGCATTTCCGCCCGTGCCGACGAATCGGTATGGCAGCTGGTCTGGACGTTGGCCCCGTTCCTGTACCGGCGCGGCCGGTGGCATGAGTGCATCGGCATCCAGCGCCTGTCGCTGCGTGCTGCCCAGCGCCTGGGCGACCCGGTAGGGCTGGGGCACGCGCACTATGAACTGGGCCGCGGGCTGGTCAACATCGGCGACTTCGCCGACGCCGAGCCGCACCTGTCCAAGGCGCTCGACATTTTCGGCCAGCTCGGGGACCGGGCCAACGAGGCGACCGTGCACCAGGGCTTCGGCCACCTGTTTGAGCAGCAGGGACGGTACGCCCAGTCCCTGGTGCACGCGCGGGAGGCGCTGCGCGTGGTCCGGGAGATAGGCCCCGACCAGACGGTGGCCAGCATCGAGAACAGCGTCGGCTGGCTTTACGCCCACCTCGGGCAGTACGAGGAGGCCCTCACCTACTGCCAGCGCTCGCTGAAGTTCCAGCGCCAGATCGGCCATCGCGCCGGCGAGGCGGACACCTGGGACAGCCTGGGCTACACGCACAGCCGGATGAACGACCACGCCCAAGCCGCCGAGTGCTACTCCCAGGCGGTGGAGGCCTTCCACGAGATCGGCGACCGCTTCCACGAGGCCGGCTCGGCCATCGGCCTGGGTGACGCGCAGCTGAACGCCGGTGATCCGGCGGCCGCCCGCAACAGCTGGCAGCAGGCGCTGGCCATCCTGGAGAGCATCCCGCACCAGGACGCCGCGCAGGCCCGGTCCCGGCTGGCGCAGCTCATCGCGGCTGAGCCCGAAGGGCCCGCTGGCCAGGCCACATCTTCCGCGGCAACGGCCTCGCCGCCCGCTCCGGGCCCCGCCGCTCCCGCCGCCGCTCCCGCCGCCGGCCTGGCCAGCGCCTGAGCGCCTCAGGCGGTCGCGGCCTCCCGTTAGGCTAGGGATCAGGCGGCCACGCTCGCCCGGGTGCGCTCACCGTGAGGGCACCCCCGCGGCCGCGAGGGGATACGCGAGGGGATGGAGGTGCTGACGCTGGACACGACGAAGCCGCCGATGAGGGCGCTGCTGCTAGAGAACATCCACCCGGATGCCACGGCCCTGCTGACCAAGGCAGGCTACGAGGTGGAGACGCGCAAGGGTGCGCTGAGCGAAGACGAGCTGATCGAGGCGCTGCCCGGTTTCAGCCTGCTCGGCATCCGCTCCCGCACGCACATCACCGAGCGGGTCCTCGCGGGAGCGCCGGACCTGGCCGCGATCGGCGCGTTCTGCATCGGCGTCAACCAGATCGACCTCGCCGCCGCGGCGCGGCGCGGCGTCGCGGTGTTCAACGCGCCGTTCTCCAACACCCGCAGTGTCGTCGAGCTGGTGCTCGCGGAGATCATCTCGCTGGCCCGGCGGCTGCCGGAGAAGAACGCCAAGCTGCACGCGGGGGAGTGGGACAAGTCCGCATCCGGCAGCCACGAGGTCCGCGGCCGCCGGCTCGGCATCGTCGGCTACGGCAACATCGGCGCCCAGCTGTCCGTGCTGGCCGAGAACCTGGGCATGTCGGTGTACTTCTACGACATCGCCGACAAGCTGGCCATGGGGAATGCGCGCCGCTGCGGCACCCTCACCGAGCTGCTCGAATCCGTGGAGACCGTCACCCTGCACGTGGACGGACGGCCCGGTAACAGCGGGCTGTTCGGGGACGCCGAGTTCGCCGCGATGCAGCCGCGCAGCCTGCTCCTGAACCTGTCCCGCGGCTTCGTCGTCGACCACGAGGCGCTGCGGCGGAACATCGAAAGCGGCCACATCGCCGGCGCCGCCATCGACGTGTTCCCCGAGGAGCCCAAGAGCAGCGGCGAGGAGTTCGTCTCGGTGCTGCGCGGCCTGCCGAACGTGATCCTCACCCCGCACGTCGGCGGCTCGACCGAGGAGGCGCAGCAGGACATCGGCGAGTTCGTGGCGGCCAAGCTGAGCGACTACGTCGCGGCGGGGGCGACCTCGCTCAGCGTCAACCTGCCCGCGATCGCGCTGCCGACCGCGCCGGGCACCCACCGCCTGGTCCACATCCACCAGAACGTGCCCGGCGTGCTGGCGTCCATCAACCGGGTGCTGGCCGACCACCACGTCAACGTGGAGGGCCAGATGCTCGGCACCCGCGACGACATCGGCTACGCCATCACCGACATCGGCACCGAGTACAGCGCCGAGGTGCTGGCCCAGCTGAACGACATGGACGTCACCATCCGGCTGCGCACGCTCCGCTGCGCGTAACACCGTCCATGATCATGAGACGCGAGAACGGCGCGCCGCGTCGATCAGCGCGCGGAACAGCCGCGGGTCCTCGCCTTCCTCCGGATGCCACTGCACGCCGAT
>JBEKCN010000931.1:0-2715 GCA_050014855.1 Streptosporangiaceae bacterium
ACCAGACCGCTTGTCGTCGCCGGGCCGCCGGGCATCGCCCGCCGCCTGGCCGACGCCATGGAGTGCATGTTTCCCGGCTCGTCAACGGCTCCCCGCCGCTTCGGCATCGACACGGTCGAACTGAAACCCGGGGCCGCCAGCATCGTGTCCGGGGTAATGGTCAGCGCCTGGGAGGGCGACCACCCCAGCGGCGGTCCGGCCCTCATCCTCCGCCTGGACCTGGCCGGGAAGACGCTCGCCTACACCGGCGACACCGCCTGGACGAACTCACTGGTCGATGCCGCCACGGGTGTCGATCTGCTCATCGCCGAGGCCTACTACCGGGACAAAAAGATCCCCTACCACCTCCGTCTCGCCGACCTCGAGGCCCATCGGGACCGGCTCACCGCCAAGCGCATCATCGTCACCCACATGTCCGCCGACGTACTCGAGCACCAGGACGAGGTCTCCTTCGCGCCTGCCCACGACGGACTCGTGATCAACCTGTGAACGGCCAGTCACTCGCCCGACGAACCGCGGGGTGCGGGACGTGTTCTTCCTGGTCTGCGACGGGCTGAAGGGCCCCGCCGTCCAGGCCACACAATATCGCTAAGGGTACCCATGTGATCACATCCTGCATATGACGGGGCCGCGGCCCAGGAGGCTAGCCCCACCCCTCGCTACGCCAAGGGCTCATTCAGACGTGGCGGGCGCGGGCCGGGCGGCGGTCACTACCTGGTCGCGCTCGGTGCGGATCACGGCACTGAGCGTCGGCAGGTCGAAGGCCCCGTAGTGCCGCTGGCCGTTGATGAAGAACGTGGGCGTCCCCGACACGCCCGACAGGTCGGCTGACTCGACGTCCTGCGCGACCCGGGTGGAGTGCGCGTGGTTGCGCAGGTCGTCACGGAACCGGTTGAGGTCGAGGCCCAGCTTGGTCGCGTAGCCGATGAGGTGGACGATCCGCAGCTCGTCCTGGTGCCGCAGCAGCAGGTCGTGCATTGGCCAGAACGCCCCCTGTGTGCCAGCCGCCTCGGCCGCCTCCGCCGCGAGCTGGGCGCTCGGGTGCACGTCGGTCAGCGGCAGATGGCGCCAGACGTAGCGGATCGTGGCGTCGGTCAGGATGTCCCGGACCACGGGCTCGGCCTGGCCGCAGTAGGGGCATTCGAAGTCACCGAACTCGATCACGGTGATATCCGCGTGCCGCGGCCCGCGGATGTGATCGCGGTCCGGGTCGACCCCGGGGATCAGGTCCTGGATGAGCCGGGTGTCGCCGAACATGGCCCGGGCCCGCCGGTCCGGCGGCAGCAGGCGGACCACGCGCAGCACGACCCAGGTCGCGACGGCGGCGGCGAACGCGGCCGACAGCGCGCCCAGCTTGGCTTCGGCCAGCTCGGCGCCCTGGAACGCGCGAGTGGCGATGAGCAGGGCGACCGTGAAGCCGATGCCGGCGATGGTGCCGCTGCCGATCACCGCGGCGATCCCGATCGGCGGCCGGATCCGCCCGTGGCTCAGCCGGGTCACCGCCCAGGAGGCGCCGATCACCGCGACCGGCTTGCCCACCACGTAGCCGACCAGCACGCCCAGCGTGACCGGCGCGGTGTAGGCGCGGGCCAGGAACCCGCCGTTCAGCACGATGCCCGCGTTGGCCAGCGCGAACAACGGGACGATCACGTAGCTGGTCCACGGGTGGTAGAACGCCTGCAACCGCTCGTTCGGCGACAGCACGCCCACCAGGCCGGCCTGCGCCGACCGCGCCAGCTCGGGGGTGGGCTGCTCGCGGAAACGCCGCACCCGCCCGGTCGCGTCCTCCAGCTCCCCGCGACCCGGCGTGTACGCGGGCGCGGCCAGCCCGATGGCCAGCCCGGCGGCGACCGGGTCGACCCCGCTGGACCGCAGCGCGGCCCACACGATGATGCCGAGAACGACGAAGATGCTGCGCTGCCGCAGCTGGAGCCGGACCGCGACCAGCACCAGCGCGAAGGCGGCGATCGCGACGATCAGCGCGACCGGGTCGATCCGGTCGCTGTAGAACACCGCGATCACGACGAGGGAGGTGAGGTCGTCGACGACGAAGACGGTGAGTACGAAGACGCGCATCCGGTCCGGGATGTCCCGGCCCATGACGGCGAGCAGCCCCAGGGCCAGCGCCGTGTCGGTGGACATGGTCACGCCCCAGCCGTGCGCGGTGGGCCGGCCGGCGTTGAACGCCAGGTAGATCCCGATGGGGACCACCATCCCGGCCAGGCCCGCCACCATCGGCAGCACGAAACGGCGGCGTTCGCGCAAGTCACCGAGGTCGAACTCGCGCCGTGTTTCCAGCCCCACGACCAGGAAGAACAGCGTCATCAGCCCGCTGTTCAGCCAGGTCCGCAGATCCCAGGAGATCCCGAACGGGCCGGCCCGCAGGGAAAGCGTCGCACGCCAGAACGCCTCGTAGGAGGAATCGCTGGTGTTGGCCCAGATCAGCGCCAGCGCGATGGCCGCCACCAGGACGAGGGCGCTGCCGGACTCGGTGCGCAGGAACTCCCGCAGCGGCGCCGAACGGTCCCGCGCCCAGAGCGTCTTGCCCTGCCAGCGCGTCAGGCCCGCTGAGTTCGCCGAGTTCGCCGAGTTCGCCGAGCCCGAAGGGTCCGGGGAGTCCAGACGCGGGGAGTCCGCCGAGCGTGGGGAATCCGGCGAACCCGCTGAGTCCGCCGAGCCAGCGGGCGAAGTGCTCGCGGAGTGCGCGGCGCCGGG
>JBEKCN010000932.1:0-2710 GCA_050014855.1 Streptosporangiaceae bacterium
CAGAAGTACTTGGCCAGGGAGGCTCTCGTGTCGCTCATCTTGCCGTCGTCGAGCAGCCGCCCGAGCCGGATGCAGTAGAGCTGCATGGCGGTGACCTCGCCGAGCATCTCGACGAGCATCGACTGGATCAGCTGGGTTTTCGCGATCGGCCGGCCGAACTGGGTCCGCCGCTGCGCGTAGTTGAGGGCGATGTCGTAGGCGGCGACCCCGTGTCCGGCCGATGCCCAGGCAACGGTATTGCGGGTGCCCTTCAGCACCTTGGCGACGTCGGCGAACGAGTGGCAGTTCTGCAGCCGGGCATCTTCTGAGACACGGCAGTTGGTGAGGGTGATGTCCGCGTTCTGCGTCATCCGCAGCGAGACCTTGCCCTCAATCTTGGACGCCGCGTAGCCGGGGTTGTCCTTTTCCACGACGAACGCTTTGACCTGCCCGTCGGCTGTGTCACGGGCGAAGACGACGATCACGTCGCACCACACGGCGTTGCCGGGCCAGCGCTTACGGCCGTTGATCACCCACTCGCTGCCGTCGCGCCGCGCGGTGGCCTCGAGGATGACCGCGTCGGACCCGTGATCGGGCTCGGTGAGCGCGAACGCCCCGATCTTCTCCAGCCTGGCCATCGGCGGCAGCCAGCGCTGCCTCTGCTCCTGCGAGCCAAGCAGGTAGATCGACTGCATCGCCAGCCCGACGTGCACGGCAAAGAACGTCGCGATGCTGCCGTCAACCCGGCTGAGCTCATAAGACAGCAATCCCGCGCCGACGGCCGACATCGGCGTGGTGCCGTAGCCCACCATGGTGTCGCCGACGATGTTCAGCTCGGCGATCTTGGGCACCAGCTCGAACGGGAACTCGCCCCGCTCCCAGTACGGGTTGACGACCGGCAGTATCTCGGTTTCGCCGAACTTCCGCACCTTGTACATCAACTCCAGCTCATCCTCGGTGAGCTGTTCTTTCATCAAGAAGTAATCGGTCTCACGGGCGAGCCCGATGTCCTGCGCCAGCGCGGTGACTGTTGTCGTCATGGCCAAGCCCTCCTGTCGGGGCAGTCGACGGCAACGTAACGCGGCCGGATCGCCTTGTCGAGGTGCCGGGCAACAACGACCGGGACCACCCGGAGTGATCCGGCACATGCGGCCGCGATGTCCAGGACGGCGGAGGTCACGACTGCGACTGGCCCGGCGAGAGGGATCTCCCCGAGCCGCTGAAGCCGGCGAACTGCGCGGTCACGCAAAGCCGCGGGTGAACCTCGTCAGGGACCTCAGTTACTCCTGGCGTGGCAAGGTGGTGCGTACGGCGCCTGCGGCTTCGTCTTCGGATTCGTAGATGTGCGGTGCGACGCCGCGTGATTCGAGCGCGCTGCCGAGCTTGGTGCGCATGAACGCGCTGGTGGTGAACCGGGTGACGCCGTGGAAGTAGGTGTCGTCTATTTCCTGCACGGCGTCGAGGTAGGCGTCTTCGAGGGCGCTGTCGAGTTCGAAGCCGTCATAGTTGACCACGGCGTAGACCTTGTGGCCGAGCGGCCCGCAGATCTCCCTGATCTTCGCTACGACATCCTCGATTACCTCCGCCGACTTTACCGGGAGATCCTCGAAGTTCAGGTACAGGATGTTGCGCTCGTCATCGTAGCTGAACCGCGCGTCGAGGGGCAGCCGCAGCATGTCCTCCCGCAGGCCCATCGGGTCGGGCCGGAAGATACGGCGGTCCATCTCGCGTGGCTTGGTCACGATCGGCTTGAACGCCATCTTGGCCAGGATGTCGCGTTCGATGTCGATGCCGGGAGCGACCTCGGTCAGCTCCAGGCCTTCGGTGGTGAGGCGGAATACGCACCGCTCGGTGATGTAAAGGACATCCTTTCCCTGGCGCGCGGCGTACGGCCCGGAGAATGTCCGGTGCTCGACCTCCTCGACGAACTTCTGGTACTGTCCGTCGCGCTCGATCAGCAGCTTGCCCTCGACGACCGAGACCTGGAGGTCGCCCGCAGCGAAGGTGCCGAGGAACAACACCTTCTTCGCGTTCTGGCTGATATCGATGAAGCCGCCCGCGCCGGCCAGCCGCGGGCCGAACCTCGATACGTTGACGTTGCCTTCCCTGTCGGCTTGCGCGAGCCCGAGGAACGCCGCGTCCAGACCGCCGCCGTCGTAGAAGTCGAACTGATAGGGCATGTCGATGATCGCCTGTGCGTTGGTGGCCGCACCGAAGTCGCCACCGCCGGCCGGGATGCCGCCGATGGCGCCGGGCTCGGCGGTCAGCGTCATCAGGTCGGCGATTTTCTCCTCGGCGGCCACGGAGGCGACCCCTTCGGGGATGCCGAAGCCGAGGTTCACGACGCTGTTCGGCCGCAGCTCCATGGCGGCGCGCCGGGCGATGATCTTGCGCTCGGTCATCTCCAGCTTCTCCATGGCCGACATGGGCACCCGCAGTTCGCCGCTGTAGGCCGGGTTGTAATGGTCCGCGAAGGTCTGCATGTGGTACTGCGGCGCCTCCGCCACCACGATGAAGTCCACCAGCACGCCGGGGATGCGCACCGCGCGCGGGTGCAGGGTGCCCCGCTCGGCCAGGCGCTCCACCTGCACCAGCACCTTGCCGCCGCTGTTGTGCGCGGCCATGGCCACGGCCTGGGCCTCGAGGGTCAGGGCCTCGCGCTCCATGGAGATGTTGCCGTCCAGGTCGGCGGTGGTGCCGCGCAGCAGGGCGATGTGGATGGGCATGGCCT
>JBEKCN010000933.1:0-2709 GCA_050014855.1 Streptosporangiaceae bacterium
CATCTCCATCGAGACGGCTTCGAGGCCGTGTTCTTGCAGGCAGGCGCGTGCCGCCTCGAGGACTTGCTCGCGCCGGGCCTCGCGGCGCTCGTCGGTGATCCTGGGCATGGCACCACCCTACCATCAAAAAGAATGAAGGTTCAGTCTTGACAGCCGAGGTGAACCCATTAGAATAAAAAGAATATTCATTCGCTTAGGAGATGCGCCATCATGCCCGAGAGATCGCGACCAGCATCATGAACAACGCCACCGCTCCAGCGCACGCCGATACCAGCCCAGCCGCGGTAGCGCACCGAGCGCGCCAGGCGGGCACCCCCGGCCCGGCGCGGGGACCAGCCCCCGAGCCAGATGTGGCCGACGCAGATCCCCGGCGCTGGCTGATCCTGGCCGTCGTCGCCCTGGCCCAGCTGATGGTCGTGCTCGACGCAACGATTGTGAACATCGCGCTGCCCTCGGCCCAGCAGGCCCTGCACTTCTCCAATATCGAGCGGCAGTGGGTGGTGACCGCCTACGCGCTCGCGTTCGGCAGCCTGCTGCTGCTCGGCGGCCGGCTCACCGACCTGATCGGCCGCAAGGCGACGTTCATCGCCGGCCTGGCCGGCTTCGCGGCCGCATCGGCAGCCGGGGGCGCGGCGAGCAGCTTCGGCATGCTCGTCGCGGCCCGCGCCTGCCAGGGCGCCTTCGGCGCGCTGCTGGCCCCGGCCGCACTGTCGCTGCTGACCACCACGTTCGAAGGCACAAAGGACCGGGGCAAGGCGTTCGGTGTCTTCGGCGCCATCGCCGGCGCCGGCGGAGCGGTGGGCCTGCTACTCGGCGGGCTGCTGACCCAGTACCTGAACTGGCGCTGGTGCCTGTACGTCAACCTCGTGTTCGCCGCGCTGGCGTGCGCCGGAGCCGTCGTGCTGCTGCGCCGGCAGCCGGTCAGCCGGCGGCCGCGGCTGGACCTGCCCGGGCTCGCCGCCGAGGTCGGCGGCATGTTCTGCATCGTCTACGGCTTCTCCAACGCGGCCAGCGACGGCTGGCACGCGCCAGCGACGTGGAGCTTCCTCGCCGCAGGCGCGATGCTGCTGACGGCGTTCGGCTACATCGAGACGCGGGCCCGCCAGCCGCTGCTGCCGCTGCGGATCGTCCTGGACCGCAACCGGGCCGCTGCCTACCTGTCGATCCTCATCACCGGCGCCGGCATGTTCGGCATCTTCCTGTTCCTCACCTACTACCTGCAGGAGACCCTGAGCTTCAGCCCGGTCATGGCCGGCGTCGCCTTCCTGCCCATGGTCGGCGCGATCATCGTCGGCGCCAACCTGGCCAACATCGTGCTGCTGCCCCGCATCGGTCCCAAGTTGGTCGTCGCGCCGGGCATGCTCGCCGCCGCCGCCGGACTGGCCTGGCTGACCCGGATCGGCGTCCACTCCAGCTACCCCGCAGACGTCCTGCCGCCGCTGCTGCTCGCATCCACCGGCCTCGGTTTCGTGATGTCACCGTCGATGAACACGGGGACCGCCGACGTCGCGTCATCCGACGCGGGCGCCGCCTCGGCCATGGTCAACACCGGCCAGCAGGTCGGCGGCTCGATCGGCACGTCGCTCCTCAACACCGTGGCAGCCAGCGCCGCCGCCAGCTACCTGGCCAGCCACCTCAGCCCCCGGCTGATGACCGGCGGCCACCCGGCACCCGCGCTCGCCGAACTCGCCCAGGTGCACAGCTACACCACCGCGTTCTGGTGGGCCGCCGGAATGTTCGCGGCCGGGTCCGTGCTCGCCGCCCTGCTCTTCCGCCCCGGCGCGCCCGCAGCGCCGGCCGCAGCGGAGGCCTAGACATCATGAGGCCGCAAGACACCATGAGCCCGCGGGACACCGGCACCGTCCCGGCCGCCCGGCCAGCCGCCGCCTTCGATCCGCTGACCGTGCTGGACGACCTACTGTCCACGGTCAGCCTCACCCGGGCCGCGACGGGCGGCGCCGTGTCAATCGCGGGCCAGGATCCCATCCTGCCCGCCGCGCACCGCCTCGGCGCCGGCATCGGCATCCCGGTTATGGCGAACGCCGTCGCGGCCGTCGCCTTCCACCGGCATCGCGGTGGCCCGGGGCAAGACCTCGAGCTGGACCTGCGCCAGGCCATCCACGGCATCAACCCAGGTGCCTTCTGGCACCCGGCCCTGAACGGGGCCCCGGCCCCGCACCCGCTCGTACTCGACAACCCGTTCCTCCTCACGCCCTACCGCACAGCAGACGACCGCTGGATCATGGCCTCAGGCGTGTACCCGCATCTGGCCGCCAGGTGGTGCCGCTTCCTGGCCGTGCCACCCGACGCCGCCAAGGTCGCAGCAGCCATCCAGAGACGGGACGCGTCCGAGCTGGAAGAGACCGCGAACGCCGCCGGCCTTCCGGCGTGCGTCATACGCGCGCCCCTGGAATGGCTGGCTCACCCGCAGGGTGCCCTCCTGGCGAGCCAGCCGGTCATCGGCCTGGAGCGCATCGGCGACGCCCCGGCACGGGACTTCGGCCCGGCGCAGCGGCCGTTCGACGGCATCCGCGTACTGTCGTTCACCCACGCCGTCGCGGGCCCGGCCGTGGGCCGGACCCTGGCCGAGCACGGCGCGGACGTGCTGTGTGCGACCCGCCCGAACGACTACGAACACGAATTCATCTACGCCGAAGCCAACCTCGGGTCCCGCAGCGCCTACGTCGACCTCGGGAACCCGGCCGGGCA
>JBEKCN010000934.1:0-2707 GCA_050014855.1 Streptosporangiaceae bacterium
TGTAGGACGCGCATGCCCCCTGGCAGGTTCACCCGCGGTCATCGGTAATCTTCACCGCCGAGTTCCCGCCCATCTCGATCCGCACACCGTAGTGACTGCCCAACTAGCCCACCCCACCCGAGTTGGCGATCCGCAGCCGCCCCCCAGCGCCTCCCCGACGCCCGACGACCCCCGCCCCAGGCGTATTGTGCCTGATCAGGATGCCGCAGAAGCTGGCATTCTTGGGCTCTCGCACGATACGCCCCGGTTTCCGTGGTCAGCCTATCGGGGCAGCACGGCATAAGACACCGCGAGAACAGATCTAAGGACGTATCAAGCCTCGACTCGGGACCTTGGTCCCAAACCGGGCAAATAGGCCCAGGCGGACCGGCCGGGCGGCGGCGGCGGGGCCGCAGCCTGCGGCGATGAAGAGCGGGACGCGAGGCGCTACGATCATTGGGTGCCTGAGTGCCTCTTCTGCGGTATCGCTTCCGGCGAGATTCCGGCCAAAATCGTTGGCGAAAGCTCACGGACTATCGCGTTCCGCGACATCGATCCACAAGCCCCTATTCATATCTTGATCATACCTAAGCAACATTATGCTGACGTCGCGGCGGCGGTCGCCGCTGGCGGCGGCCTGCTCGAGGAGATGGCGGCCATGGCCCAGTCCGCCGCGGTAGCGGAGGGCATCGGCGAGTCGGGCTATCGCGTGGTCCTCAACAGTGGCCCGGACGCCGGCCAGGACGTGCCGCACGTCCACGCGCACGTGCTCGGCGGCCGGCGGCTTCAGTGGCCGCCCGGTTAGTCCCGGGTCCCCTGGCTGGTTTCACGCCCCGGCATCTCGGCCCCGGTCTCCCGCGGGCGGTCCCGTAACCGGCGGGACGGCCGGGGCGACCGTGACGTAGGTCGCAGGCCGGCGGCTACGATGGAACCGTAAGCCCCGTCGGAGCTCTGCAGGCCCGTCCGGGGCTGAGCCTGGCTAAATAGTCCGGCGGGCGATCCGCCGGATCTTCGAGAGCGACCCATTGACAGATACTTCCAGCGACCTCCGCGGCGACGGGCAGCCCGGGAAGGGGCCTTCCCAGGTCCGGATCGTCATCCCGGCCGACCAGCCGATGGTCAGCCTGCTTGGCTCGCGCGACGAAATGCTACGTGTCATCGAGCGGGAGTTCGCCGCCGATATCCACGTCCGCGGCAACGAGATCACCGTAACCGGCCGGCCCGCAGAGACCGCCCTGGTGTCCGCCCTGTTCGAGGAGCTCATCGAACTGCTGGCCAACGGGGCCGAACTGTCGGCGGACGCGGTGGAGCGTGCCGCGGCGATGCTGCGCCGCGAACGGGGCGTCCGGCCCGCCGAGGTGCTGACCCTGGACATCCTGTCCGCGCGGGGCCGCACCATCCGGCCGAAGACCCTCAACCAGAAGCGGTACGTGGACGCGATCGACAAGCACACGATCGTGTTCTCGATCGGCCCGGCAGGCACCGGCAAGACCTATCTCGCCATGGCCAAGGCCGTGAAGGCGCTGCAGGCCAAGGAGGTCAACCGGATCATCCTGACCCGGCCCGCCGTCGAGGCCGGGGAGCGGCTCGGATTCCTGCCCGGGACGCTGTACGAGAAGATCGACCCGTACCTGCGGCCGCTCTACGACGCGCTGCACGACATGCTTGACCCGGACTCAATTCCGCGGCTTACCGCGGCCGGCACCATCGAGGTCGCGCCGCTGGCATACATGCGCGGTAGAAGCCTGAACGACTCGTTCATCATCCTCGACGAGGCGCAGAACACCTCGGCCGAGCAGATGAAGATGTTCCTCACCCGGCTCGGGTTCGGCTCGCGGGTCGTGATCACCGGCGACGTCACCCAGGTCGACCTGCCCAGCGGTCAGGTGAGCGGCCTGCGGGTGGTCCAGGACATCCTGGAGGGCATCCCGGACATTCATTTCTGCCGCCTGACCAGCCACGATGTGGTCCGGCACCGGCTCGTGGGCGAGATCGTGGACGCCTACGAGCGGTACGACGCCCGCCAGGCCGGAGGCCAGCGCGGCCCCGCACGCGGAGGGGGGAAGCGCGGTCACTGACTGGCGCGCGAACCTGGTGAGCATTGACATCGCCAACGAGTCCGGCGTGGGGGTGGATGAAATCGCGCTGGCCGCGATCGCCCGCTACGTGCTGGACGAGCTGGGCATTCACCCGCTCGCGGAGCTTTCGGTGCTGCTGGTGGACGAGAAGGCCATGGCGGCGCTGCACAAGGACTGGATGAACGAGCCGGGGCCGACCGACGTCCTGGCCTTCCCCATGGACGAGCTGCGGCCCCCGCATCTGGGCGGGGTCAACGTCGGCCGCGCCGGCGCCGAGGTGCCAGGCCCCGACCCGAGCCTGCTCGGTGACGTGGTGCTGTGCCCGCAGGTCGCGGCGGCGCAGGCCCGCGGTGCGGGGCACAGCACCCAGGACGAGCTGGAGCTGCTCGCCGTGCACGGCATCCTGCACCTGCTCGGCTACGACCACGCGGAGCCGGAGGATCGCGCGGACATGTTCGGGCTCCAGGACCGGCTGCTCGCCTCCTGGCGGTCCGGCCGGGCGGAACAAGCCGGTGGGCCCGCCCCCGGCCCGGTGGACGCGGCCGGCCCAGCGGAAGGCCCCGCCGGGAGTACTGCCCAGGACGTCCCGGCACAGGGCCCCGGAGGGCTGGGCCCCGGAGGACAGAGCCCGGGAGGACAGAGCCCGGGAG
>JBEKCN010000935.1:0-2707 GCA_050014855.1 Streptosporangiaceae bacterium
CCCGCGCACGCCGCCGCGTCCGTGACGAGGCAGATCCGCCCGGGGGCGGCCGCGAAGGCGATCGCGGCCGCGACACGCATCCCAGCGGACCTTATCGGCCGACCCGAGCTGGGCCGGATCGCTCCCGGTGCCCAGGCCGACCTGACCTGGCTCGGCGAAGACCCGGACGGCGGTTTGCGGGCTCGCGCTACGTGGGTGGCCGGTGAGCTGGCCTACCGCCAATGAGCCGGCCGGGAACCGGCCAGGACCGCCAGGGAACCGGCCAGGACCGCCACGGAGCGGCCAGGACGCCACGGAGCGGCCAGGACCGCCACGGAGCGGCCAGGACCGCCAAACAGCGATGAGAGAGTGGTGACACGTTGACCCCGACGTCTTCGATTACTCAGATGCGGACGGAGATCGAAGAGCAGCCGCGGGCGCTGCGGGCCACGCTGGACGCCCTGCTGCCGCGGACCGGTGAGGTCGCCGCGCTTGGCCGCCAGACCCGCCAGGTGCTGTTCATCGCCCGCGGGACGTCGGACAACGCCGCCGTCTACGGCAGCTATCTCGTCCAGGTCCGTGCGGGCCGGCTGGCCACCCTCGCGTCGCCGTCGGTCGCCACCGCGTACCGCAGCCGACTGGACCTGTCCGGAGTGCTCGCGGTGGCGCTGTCGCAGTCCGGCCGGACCGAGGAGATCGTCGAGACGCTCGTCTGGGCCGCGGACTGCGGGGCGCGGACCCTGGCCATCACCAACGGCGCTGGCTCACCGCTGGCCGAAGCGGCCGACGTAGCCCTGGTGACCGAGGCCGGCGTCGAGCGAGCGGTCCCGGCGACCAAGACGTTCACCACCGCGCTGGCCGCGCTGGCCGTACTGGGCATTGGCCTTGCGGCCGACACCGAAGGCGCGGAACCGCCCGAAGCGGGCGAGCTGCGTTCCGTACCGGACGAGATCGAGCACCTGCTGGCCACTCTGGGTTCCCCAGCCGAGCTGGACCCGATCATCAGCGGGCTCGCCGGGGTCGAGGGCGTAGTGGTCTCCGGCCGCGGCTTCGCCTATGCCGCGGCGCTGGAGTTCGCCCTGAAGCTGAAGGAAGCCTGCTACCTGCACGCGATGGGACTGTCGTTCGCGGACCTCCTGCACGGCCCGATCGCGGTGGTTGACGGGCGGACCCCCGCGGTCATCATGGCCGCCGACTCCGGGCCCACCCTCGACGGCGCGGTCGCGCTGGCCGGTCGGGTGATGACCGCAGGCGCCACCGCGTACGGCATCGGGGGCGGACCGGCGCTGGCCCTGCAGTGTGCCTACACCCTGCCCGGCCCGCGGCTGCCCGATTGGCTCGCACCGATCGGGCTGATCACCGCCGGCCAGCTGGTCACCGAGGGGCTGGCCCGCCGCCTCGGCCTCAACCCCGACACCCCCCGTGGCCTCAGCAAGGTCACCCAGACGAACTGAGCAAGGTCACCCAGACGAACTGAGGGCCAGCTCTTCCTCCGAGGTCCCAGGAGCCCCAGAGGTCTTCGAGGCCCCGGAGGTTTTCGAGGTCCCCGAGGCCCCAGAAGTCTCCGACCGCTCCGAAGCCTCCGAGCGATCCGAACCGGCCAGCACGCCCCGGCGGCGCAGCTCCGGACGGACGCCCTCGCCGAACCAGTAGGCCTCCTCCAAGTGCGGGTACCCGGAGAAGATGAACTCCGAGATCCCCAGCGAGGCGTACTCCTCGATCCGGTCCGCTACCTCCGCGTGGCTGCCGACCAGAGCGGTGCCCGCGCCGCCGCGTACCAGCCCGACTCCGGCCCACAGGTTCGGGTAGATCTCCAGGTCGGAGGCGTAGCCGTTCTCCCGGTAGTTCTGGTGCAGGGCTTGCATCCGCTGCTGGCCCACCGACTCGCTGCGCCCCAGGACCCGCTGCGCGTGTGCCACCTCGTTTGGATCGAGGTAGCTGAGCAGCTTGTCCGCCTCGGCCCAGGCTTCCCGGGCGGTGTCCCGGCTGATGACGTGCAGCCGGATCCCGAACCGCAGTATCCGGCCCTGATCCGCGGCCAGGTCCCGGATCCAGGCGATCTTGTCCGCCACCTGCGCTGGCGGCTCTCCCCAGGTCAGATAGACATCGGCGTACCGGGCCGCGATCGGGCCCGCGGCCGGGGACGACCCGCCGAAGTACACGTCGGGGCGCGGCTCCGGTGGCGCCATGACGGTAGCGCCCTGCACCTTGTAGTAGTCGCCGCTGAAATCGTACGGTGTGCCGCTCCACGCGCCGCGCACGATGGAGAGGAATTCGCCCGTGCGGGCGTACCGCTCGTCGTGCGGCAGGTGATCGCCGAACCGGCGCTGCTCATCAGCCTGGCCGCCGGTCACCACGTTGAGCATCAGCCGGCCACGGGAGACCCGCTGATAGGTCGCGGCCATCTGGGCCGACAGTGTCGGCGAGGTCACCCCGGGCCGGAACGCGACCAGGAAGTTCAGCCGCTGCGTCTCGCGGATCAGCGCCGCGGTGACCAGCCACGCGTCCTCGCAGTGCGTGCCGGTGGGAGTGAGCACGCCGGTGAAGCCGTTGCGCTCGGCGGCCTGGGCGACCTGGGCCAGATAGTCGATGTCCGGCGGCCGGATGGCGGTCGCGGCGGAGGTCTCGGCCGCGCTCGGGGCGGGCAGCCCGTCCGCCCCGAGCGGGACGCTGTGCCCGCGTCCCACGATCGAACGACCGTCGCCGGAGGTGGGCAGGAACCAGTGGA
>JBEKCN010000936.1:0-2707 GCA_050014855.1 Streptosporangiaceae bacterium
GTCTCTGCACGCATCATTGTGACCATCTGCCTGATGTAGCTGGCCCCTAGCTCGTCGCGGCGGTCTGCAGGGCGGAACATTGCGGCCACAGTCTCAGCGTCCGTAGTCTCCAGGTAGGTCCCGTCCTCGTCCGGCACGACGACCACACGGCCCATGGGGCCAAGCGTGCGCGAGATGGGCTCTGCTATTGCCCGAATTCCCCGGGCCACCACAAGATGCTGGCGGCTCAGTGTGCTTGCTGAAGCTGTTGCTGGCTGCCCCGGTCCTTGCGCCGCGGCGTCGTGCGTCGCGACAGGCCGAGTCACGTCGGGCATATCGTTTCTCGTCGCTGCCCGGGCTATGTAAAGGTTCGGTTCTACCGAGTAGGCGAACAGCTTGGGCTTTTGGTCCGGGCGGCGCCTGACGACGGCTTCATGGGTGTACCGGAATAGTTCGTCAATCGTCACCCGGCCGTCGCCATCCAGGTCCGCAGCTCCACTGGCCAGACCCTGCAGCATGACATCGGTGAAGATAGACACTCGCGGCGACTCTAGGGACACAGAGTCTTCCTCGAACGCATACTCATACTCGGCGGAAGCAGTCATGACGACGTAGCCGTGACCCACCTGTCCGTCGAGTGGCCCGGCTGATGGGGCCTTGAAGCCTTGCGCGAATGCGCCGCTAAAACAGCAATCCAGTATCAAGATCCGGCCGGCCGCAGGGCAGTCCTCCATTAGCTCGTTAACGAACGACCGCGCTATCGAGCTGCCAGCTGGGTGATCGTAGTCCGTGTTGCTGCATGCGAAATACAGCCGCCGCTGATCAGTGACCTGGCCATGGCAGGAGAAGTAGATGAGGACGAGATCGTCACGATCACGATCGCTGAGTATCTGGTCCAGGGCAGCGCGCACCTGTGAGTCGGTTGCATCCCGCAACACGTCCACCCGATCGAAGCCACCGATCTCGGTATCCTCAAGAACTGCAGCCAGACGCTCCGCGTCCTGCTCGGGCGAGCGCAACTGGCTAAGCCGGGCATCGGCATACTCGCCGATTGCGACCAGCAGCGCGTACCGGCCCACCCGTCAGCCCTCATCAGCCGGATTGGAAGTCCCATCCATGGGCCGCCCTGCGACAATCTGATCCGAGGCACTGCGCTCGATCCAGGCGCCGACTACGGCCCGCTCTGTCATCGCATCTCCCCGGTATCAGCGCCGCCACCTCACCTAAACCCACCATAGGTGAAAGAAAAGCACGCGGGACCGTCTTTAGACCGTCCAGCGCGTCGGCGAACTCGGCGCCGCGCCGGTACGTCTTCGTGTCGACGGCCAGGAGGACGCCCCGGGGCCAAGGCGGGTCAGCCGAGGACATGACCGAGCGCGCTGCCTGTCTCGCGGGCGTTGAGGTAACGATCGATGGCATGCGGCTGATCACCGTTGTCGACCACACGGTCATAAATCGCAGCGACTCCTGCCGGGGCCCGGAACACCCCGGCCAACTGTTTGCGCAAGGCCACGATGTCATCGCGGTCGGCGACGTTGACCCAACTGGCCACCCCGCCTGGCCATGCCCCCAGTCCATCGGCTGGCGCGGGCGTCAGCCGGTCAAAGACCAAGTTCGGAATGCCTAGGGGGGACCCGAGTGTCACCAGCAACTCCACCGATGACGGCCGGTACCGGCACAAATACTCGTATGCGACGACCGATCCCAGCGAATGGCCAATCACCACCCGGGTGCCGTCGTCCACCTCCTCGTGCACCTTGGCCAGAACCTGCGCCTTCACCGAGCTGTCCGCCAGAAACCGGGTGACCTGCTTCAGGTTGCCGATTAGCGCGCGCTGCGCCACACCGGCAAACGTCCGGCACCGCAGGAGGCGGTTCAGCATCATCTGTGCCGCCATCCTCCCCGGTCCCTTCGCCTGCTGCGGGGGGGCCAGCGACAGGTCCTGCTGTACAGCTGCCTCGTACCAAGTCTCGAGCAGACCCCGCTCTAGGCCAGGCTCCACATCGGTCGGCGTGTACGGCGGCTCGCCCCCCGCCTTCGCTCCCGGAGGCCGGAACAGATCACCGAAAAACGCCACCCGAATATCGGTCGGCGCCAGCGCGCTTGCCACCGGCTCGTATCCCGCCACAGCCAAACCATCCCGAAGCCCGTCAAACCACACGGTCCCTAGCTGGTAACCACCCCGGAACTGCTGGGCAATCCCATGCACCCCCACTACCGCCGCCATACCAGTGTTCTAACACGGCAAGGCGCCACCGAAGCCAAGATGGCCAACCTCGCACACACAGAACCTGACGGCACTGCACGAGTCGCGGGTACTGCTCCACCATTCCGGAAGCGACCTTGCGTGCCGACACCGGGCCGAACTCCCGGACAAGCCCGCCGTCACCCCGACTCCCGACCTCTGTTTTCGCACGACGTGCTCTCATGCGCAGCGCGCTCGCAGATGAACCTGCGCGCCCGCGCATATATTTCTGATATGCATAGTCGCCCTGCTTGGCGAAGCGCGAACCGATCTCGCTCCGATTCGGCGATCAGGTCGCTTACGCTCCAGAGCGGTCATCACACCAGGTCACGATCGCTGGCCGCGGTCACCGTGCGAGATCCGCTATGGGCGGCTCCGGAACGTGGACTCGCCGCGGTGGTGGCCGCGCATGACCGGGCTTCGGATGCGTGCTACCGGGGATACGCAGCGCGGCGGGCGGGCGCCGGGCGGGACAGCCACTAC
>JBEKCN010000937.1:0-2706 GCA_050014855.1 Streptosporangiaceae bacterium
ACCGGTACGCGCACGGAACCTAGTGCGTGTGACCGTGGCTGTGGCCGTGCCCGGCCGTCGCCTCGTCCTCCTCCTCCGGCTTGTCCACCACGAGCGCCTCGGTGGTGAGCAGCATGCCGGCGATAGAGGCCGCGTTCTGGACGGCGGAGCGCGTCACCTTGACCGGGTCGATGACGCCCTGAGCGATCAGGTCGCCGTACTCCCCGGTGGCGGCGTTGTAGCCGTGACCGGCCGGCAGCGAGGCCACCTTGGCCGCGACGACCGAGCCCTCGGCGCCGGCGTTGATCGCGATCCAACGGCAGGGCTCGGACAGCGACTTCCGGACGATCGCCACGCCGGTCGCCTCGTCGCCGGAGAAACCGAGGTCGTCGAGCTCGGACGCGATCGCGACGAGGGCGCTGCCGCCGCCCGCCACGATGCCTTCCTCGATCGCCGCCCGGGTCGCCGAGATGGCGTCCTCCAGCCGGTGCTTCTTCTCCTTGAGCTCGACCTCGGTGGCCGCGCCGACGCGCAGCACGCACACCCCACCGGACAGCTTGGCCAGCCGCTCCTGGAGCTTCTCGCGGTCCCAGTCGGAGTCGGTGTTCTCGATCTCGTTACGGATCTGCCGGATCCGGTCGTGGATCGCGGCCTGGTCACCGTCGCCGTCAATGACCGTCGTCGCGTCCTTGCCGACCACGATCCGGCGGGCCCGGCCCAGGTCATCCAGGCTGATGTTGTCGAGACGCAGGCCGAGCTCCTCGCTGACGACCTGGCCACCGGTCAGCACCGCGATGTCGGCGAGCATGGCCTTACGCCGGTCCCCGAAGCCGGGTGCCTTCACCGCGACCACGTTGAGCAGACCGCGGATCTTGTTCACGACCAGCGTGGACAGGGCCTCACCCTCGACGTCCTCGGCGATCACGAGCAACGGCCGCTTGGACTCGGCGATCTTCTCCAGCAGCGGCAGGAACTCGTTCATCGAGGAGACCTTGCCCTGGTCGACGAGGACATACGCGTCCTCGAGGACGGCCTCGAGCCGGTCCTGGTCGGTGATGAAGTACGGCGAGATGTATCCCTTGTCGAACTGGAGACCCTCGGTGAACTCCAGCTCGAGGCCCATGGTGGGGGCCTCCTCGACGGTGATGACGCCGTCCTTGCCGACCTTACTGAACGCCTCGGCGATCAGCTCGCCAATCTTCGCGTCCTGCGCGGAGACGGTGGCGACGTGCGCGATCTCGTTCTGCTCCTCGACGTCACGGGCTACCGCGAGCAGCCGCTTCGAGACCTCCGCGGCTGCGGCGTCGATACCGCGCTTGAGCTCGATCGGGCTCGCGCCGGCGGCGACGGAACGCAGGCCGTTATGCACCATGGCCTGGGCGAGCACGGTCGCCGTAGTGGTGCCGTCACCGGCGACGTCGTTGGTCTTGGTGGCGACTTCCTTGGCGAGCTGGGCCCCGAGGTTCTCATAGTGATCCTCAAGCTCCACCTCCCGCGCGACGGTGACGCCATCGTTGGTGATCGTGGGCGCGCCCCACTTCTTGTCGATCACGACGTTGCGGCCGCGGGGGCCGAGCGTGACCTTTACCGTGTCAGCCAGCTTGTCGACGCCGCGCTCCAGCGCGCTGCGGGCGTCCGTGCTGAACTCTAGGATCTTGGGCATTGACTACTACCTCACCCTACAAATTTCTCATGAGAAGCCGGGCCCACGCGGTAGGGGCGCCAGGCCAGCGAACCGGCCTGGCGCCCCTACCCGCGCATGCTCTGCGGTTCTTACTTGTCGACGATGGCGAGCACGTCGCGGGCGGAGAGCACGAGGTACTCCTCGCCCGAGTACTTCACCTCGGTGCCGCCGTACTTGCTGTACAGCACGACATCCCCGACCTTGACGTCGAGAGGCACGCGCTTGGCGCCCGAGTCGTCGAAACGACCGGGCCCCACCGCCAGGACTTCGCCCTCCTGGGGCTTCTCCTTGGCAGTGTCGGGGATTACCAGGCCGGATGCAGTGGTCTGCTCCGCTTCAAGCGGGCGAACCACGATCCGGTCCTCAAGCGGCTTGAGAACAACTTTGGTGGCGGTCGTCACGATCTGACCTCCCCCTCCGGAAAGGCTAAATGGTTAGGGCTAGAGGGCGAGCATGGCGGCCTGCCGTCGCGGGTGTCAGACCTGGCTCGTCGCGTTAGCACTCTATACGTCCGAGTGCTAGTCCGACACTATCCAGCGCGCCCCTGGTCGTCAACACGACGCCCGCCACGCCCGCCGCTCGCGATGTATTTTACGTTCAGTAGACATCCAATTACGGTCTGCTACTAATGTAGATGCGTCCCCGGCAAGGATTATCCCGTACTACCAAGGCTGCGGGCCGCCAAGCTCGCCAAGCGGCCGATGGACGTGGCGGCAGATCCCCATCCGTGGATCTGGATCACGTGAGCTTTCCGTACGTCCCCGGCCGGCACCAGGCCGGGGAGGTGGTAGCACCCCTGGCTAAGGAGCACCTCCCATGGATGAGTCGGCTAACCAAATCGCGCTTCGCGGCAGCCAGCCCGGCGCCGCCGACCGTGTGCGCGACGAGTCGCTGCCCGAGCAGATCCGCTCGATCTCCGCCCAGATCAAGCCGATTGCCGAACTGCCCGCTCTGTGGGCCGACCTGGGGGTGGTGTCGGAGAACGTCGATCGGTTGCTGCCGCGCATGCAGGGCGCCTGTGACCTGATCGCCCAGGCCCGGGA
>JBEKCN010000938.1:0-2706 GCA_050014855.1 Streptosporangiaceae bacterium
GCGCCCTCCGGGCGCTGCGCCCGCATCACCGCCGAGGGTTCCACCGCGGTGACGTCGCGGCCGGGGGGCTCGTAGGAGCCGGTACCGGCCCCGACGTTCAGTACTGTCCGGGCGTCGCCGAGCGCATCCCCGATCTGCGCAGCGATCCGCGGCTCGGTACGCCGTGTCGCGGGGTAAGCGCCCCCGATCGCTTCGTACAACTGCGCGCCGAACATCTCCAGTTGCCGGACATACCTCGCGAGAACCTACAGGGCGCCAAGAGGCGGAGCTCGCAGTGCAAAGAATCGCGGCCCCGGAATTCAGGGAAGCTGACGGCTGGCCGCCGATTATTGGATAACCGGCAAGGCACGGCACCCGCCGCTCGGATGATGCCGTCGAAAGAGGATCGCCTTCCTCCGCCAGGAACCACCTCACAACGATTTTGTTCATGACTGACCCGTAAGGTAAGGCAACCTCTGATCGCCTGCCCGGCAGCAAGGACGGCCCTGGTGGCGCCTACTGCATACTTTTGCCGGTAGCGCGTACTCACTGAACCCTCATTCCGTTATCTATGCAATTGCGCCAGGCCGACAGCTGTTATGCAGTAACAGGATCGCCGTCCGATGTGGTTTAATGCAGAGGTAATAATATAATTACTCAGCATCCGGATACTTGTGGCTGTTCTTCGGCCAGGATGCCCGCAACCAGGAGATGACATGGCGCAAAGGGTTCAAATAACGCTGCTCTGCGATCTGGACGACGGCAACGTGGAAGCGGACGAGACGTTGCAGTTCGGCCTCGGCGACGCCAGCTACGAGGTTGACGTATGCGGCAAGCATGCCCAGCAGGTCCGCGACGGCCTGCAGCCCTTCGTGGCGCACGGCCGCAAGACAAGCCCGGCGAGCGGCAGCAGCCGACGGCGGTCTGGGCGTGCCGCGGCTGGCCGCGACCAAACTGCTGGCGTCCGCGCCTGGGCCAAAGACAAGGGAATTCACGTCAACGACCGCGGCCGCATTCCCGCCTCCGTGGTGAAGGAGTACGAGGCAGCTCACTAGTAAATGCCCCTTCCGTGGCGAAGCCGCGAACAGCTTAGGTCGTTTCTGCCACGCCGGCCCAGTCGGCGCTGGCCGGGAGGCGCCGTGCTGGTGACGGGCGCTCAGGCCAGCGTCATGAATACGCCACGCAACTGAGCCGGGTCGAGCAGTTCGTAAGCGGATTGACGCACCCACAGCCGCGTGCCTTGCGGGAGCCATAGATAAGTGGCCCGGGCGGTGGAAGGATGCGATCAGAGCGTCTCGGCCAGCCGGTGACGTCGGCAACGCATTCCAGTGCGCTGCTGGATTGCCCAGGCTGGAAGCGGGCCGTCCAGTGACGTAGATGCCCGAGTCCGGCCAAGCTCGCGGATTTCGCGTTGTTGCATGCGGCGTGCGCGGCCACGAGATTATCAATGGTGTTATCGGGATGCCGGGACAGCTATGACCCCCAGCCGCGCGCCGGACAGGGCGGCCAGGCTACACGAGGCGACGGCGAGACCTCGTGATCGGCGCGGCCGTGTATGGGTCCGCGTGCTGGTTCGTTCACGCCCGCTGGTCATCGTTACCAAAAACAACCTCATGGTTCCCTGCTGTGACCAAAGTCCTGCATTCCGGGCAGAAGGATGTGATGCTGGGGCCAGGATCGTGATCGCGGATGGGACAGGTCATGGGGTTGTGGCCCGGGCGGGAGAAAAGGCGGCTGGTCGATGCCCTGCGGTCGAAAATGCGGCTGCTGCTGCCGGAAGATCCGGGCCGCGAGCGGATGGTAGAGCTGGTCCGGCTGTTCGATCCGGACGCCCGGCCCGCGGGGGCGGGGCGGATCAGCGTGGACGGGCAGCGGCGGATCTACCTGCCCCAACCCACCGCGGTCGATCCGGAGGCCGCGGCTGAGGCGCAGGCACCGCCGGGCTTTCCCATCGCCTACTTCGTGCAGTTGCGGGGCCGTTCCGCACCGCTGGACATGTCCGGCGCCCAGCGGGAAAGCCGGGACATGCACCAAACCGCAGTCTTGCTGGTCAATGGCCTGGCGATCCGCCTCGGCGGCCTGGCCTGGCCGATACCCAAGGTCGCAAGCGAGCCGTTGCACGCGGCCATATATGCCCACCGGCCGGTGGCCGCCACCGAAGTGTCCAGCGTTGTTAAGCGGTACGCAAGCGGGCTCGATGAGTATCAGGACGTCACGCTGGGCTCGATGGGCGTCAGCACCTGGCGGACGGCCGACGGCCGCCTGCAGATGGAATTCTGGCCGCGAACCAGTCCGAAGGCCTGGTGGTATCCCCCCGAATCCGTGGGTGAGTGGCGCTTTCACTCCAGCCAGCTGGACGTGACCGTGCTGCGGCTGGCTGAACCGGCCGGCCAGGCGGATCCGGCGACCGCCCGTACGGTCGGCCAGATCGCGCTCGCGGTGGCGGCCGCAACGGGCGGCGTGTGTGTGGACCCGCTGAAGTTCCGGGTGCTGAAGCCGGATGACCTGGTGATGCGCTGATGCGCGGTCAGAAGACGCTGTCCCACAGGTGCTCGGCCTCATGCCCGGCGCTGACAGCGAAGCCGCGGGTGTCGTCAACGGTGGCGAACTCGCTGTGCCCGATGCCGTACAGCACGCCCCCGACCGCACCGTAGCTGTGCATGTCCTGACCCCAGGGCTCCCACAGCAAGTTATGAGCGAGGTCGCCGACGCCGTAGCCGACCACGC
>JBEKCN010000939.1:0-2701 GCA_050014855.1 Streptosporangiaceae bacterium
GTCGTCCGTTCCGCAAGGGGGACGCCGGGCCGCAACTGCCATCCGAACCGCCGGAGCTCCGTTACGTAAAGTCAGATTCCGTCAAGTACTGCCGGATCCCATTGGAGGAGACAGTGAATCCGCGTTTCCCAGATCTTGAAGGGAAGCACGTTCTAATCACCGGCGGCGCCAACGGGATTGGCGCCGCCGCCGCCATCGCCTTCGCGGGACAAGGGTGCGAAGTCACTTTGCTGGATAAGGATCTCAAGGCGGGCGAGCGCGTGGCGGATGCCTGCCGTGCGCTGGGCGCGAAGGCTTGCCTGCGTGAAGTCGATCTCGTGGATTCCCGGATGCTCCGCGACGTTCTCGATCATGTTAAACGGGAGCAACCCACCGTCGATGTGCTGGTGCTCAACGCGGGCTATGATCCGCGTTTCACGGGCATCGAGATGACTGAGCAGCAATGGTCTGATCTATTTCAGCTCAACGTGACCCACTATTTCTTGACTTGCCGTGAGTTGGTCCCAGCGATGGTTGCCCAAGGCGGCGGAGGCATCATCATGACGACGTCGCATACTGTATGGCTCGCTAAACCCGATTTGATTGCCTACAACAGCACCAAAGCGGCCGTGGTCGGCTTCATGCGTAGCCTTGCCGAGGCGGTCGGTCGGTACCGTATTCGGGTTAATGCGGTGGCTCCGGGCTGGACGATGACGGAACGCCAATTGCGCCAGTGGGTCACGGAAGAAGCCAAATACCGAACGATACACGAACTTCAAGTACTACCATTGGAAATCCGGCCGGAAGACTTGACAGGCACGTACCTGTTTCTTGCGTCGGACAGCTCCGCGCCCATCACTCGGCAAGTGTTGGTGGCTGACGCTGGCCAGTCCAAGCATTAGACATTCTTTCAAGTCGCGAGTACCACCTTAGGCGTTAGGGGTCACCCATGAAAAATCCCGTAGCCGCGTGCACGTGGGTTTTCGGGCACCATGATATGGTCGACATCGTCTCTCGAATCGCATCCTTGGACTTGGCCGGGGCCGAGGTATTCGTCGACACGCGTCCTTGTGCGCAGGGTGAGCTGCGCAGGATATTCGAGGATCACGGATTGCAGGTCTTCTCGATGACGCCGGATAACGTGGACATCGCGCATGCCCATGGGCCGACACGAGAACAAGCCATCGCCTGCTATGACAGGTTGATCGATTTCGCGGGCGACTTGGGATCTGACGCGATCACGTGTCACGAATTTGTGGGTCGTAGGCGTCCGCACGATGATCCGGCGCGCGAGTGGGACCGCTTGGCCGATGCCTGCCGACGTATCACGGCCCGGGCGGCATCGCAGGGAATTAATGTGGTATTCGAACCTCTCAACAGATCGCTAGTGAGCGCGGTTTGGACCGCCGAACGGGCTAGGGCGCTCGTGGCGTTGGTCGATGCACCGGGATTTGGGATCGTGCTCGACACTTACCACATGCATCGGGAGGAGAATGATCCCGCCGAAGCAATCCGCAGCTGTGGTCAATTCTTAAGGTCGTTCCAGATTTCCGACTCGGGTCGCGGCCGAATCGGTTCGGGAGAGATAGACTTCGAGGCCCAGATGCTGGCGCTGTTAGATGTGGGCTATAACGGTCCTCTGATTCTGGAGTGCTCATCGCTTCCCGGCCCTTCCCGGCTGAAGCGCGAGGTCGATCTGGAGAGGCTGGAGGCCGATCTCCGGGTCAGCCGTGAGTGGCTCCGAGAGTTCCGAGCCAAGAATGAGGCTTGATCGATCATGCCCCGGGCCCTAAACATTCTTCCTCCAGAATCGGCATGGCGACGATATCGGGCACGTCATACGAGTGGTTCTCGCGAATCAGTCGAGCTGGCTCCGTAAATCTGTCGCGCGGTCCATCGCCGTGGTGATGACCGCCTGGCCGTACCGGTCACCGCCGCGCCCGGCATAGCGGTCCAGCAGGTCAGGGACCCCGGCCAGGTACTGGGCGACTTGCCCGTCCTGCCCGGCGCTGGCGGCCGCCACGGCCGCAGCCGCCAGCGCTGGGTCACCGGTGCGGGCCGCGCTGGTCATCTCAGCTGCGGTAAACCGGGCCGGGACGTCGATGACCACGGGCAGGATCGATCCGGGTGGGGTCGTGGCCGGTCAACTCCGGTAGCCGGGTCAGCAGCCGCCCGGCCACCCCGGCCGGATCGGCGGCTCCGGGCCCGGCGCGCGCCGCGGCGGTGTATGTGGTCCACTGCTCGGGCCACACGGTGGTGATGAGCAGACGGCCTTCACCAACGATCAGGTCGGCCAGGCGGCCCAGCACGTCCGCGCCGCCGTCGGCGTCGGCGTACTGGCGCAGCTCACCCAGCCACAGCACCGTGCGGGCCGGGATCCCGGCCTCCAGCCGCGCCGCCAGTGCGCCGGGGTCCAGCGCGAAGCCCTCGCGATCCGGCTGCGCGCCTTCGCCAGCCACCAGCCAAACCAGTCTCCGGCGCTCGACGTCGCCGACATCGTCTTGCCGGCGAGCGGTCAAACATGACCGGGTGCTGGCACTTAGCTGCATCTTCGCTTTGCGTGCCCGTAGCGGCTTCGGGGTGCGGAGGCTAGGTTCGCCGATTGACCACCAGCAGCTTCCGGAGACCGGCGGCCATACGAGCGCTTCGCCTGCTCGATCATCTGGCCGGCCTCTAGGCACGGTACCGACCCGGGCTTGCCGACGGCGTTTCAGGTATTGGC
>JBEKCN010000940.1:0-2697 GCA_050014855.1 Streptosporangiaceae bacterium
TAACCGGCCACGCGTGCTCTCCGGCATCCAGCCCACGGCTGATTCGTTCCACCTCGGCAACTACCTGGGTGCCGTCCGGCAGTGGGTGGCGCTGCAGGAGGACCATGACGCCTTCTACTGCGTGGTCGACCTGCACGCGATCACCGCCCCGCATGACCCCGCCGCGCTGCGCCGCCGGACCCGGGTCGCCGCGGCCCAGCTGATCGGGGCCGGCCTGGAGCCGGACCGCTGCACCCTGTTCGTGCAGAGCCACGTGCCCGAGCACGCCGAGCTGGCCTGGGTCCTGAGCTGCATCACCGGATTCGGCGAGGCGAGCCGGATGACCCAGTTCAAGGACAAGGCGGCCAAGGGCGGGTCCGAGCAGGCGTCCGTCGGCCTGTTCACCTACCCGATCCTGCAGGCCGCCGACATCCTGCTGTACGAGGCGGACCAGGTGCCGGTCGGCGAGGATCAGCGCCAGCACCTGGAGCTGACCAGGGATCTCGCCCAGCGTTTCAACCACCGTTTCGGCGGCACGTTCGTGCTGCCTGATCCCTACATTCTCCCGGCGGTGGCCCGGATCGCCGACCTGCAGGATCCCGCGATCAAGATGAGCAAGTCCACGTCGTCGCCGCAGGGCATCGTGGACGTGCTCGACGACCCGGCCCAGATCCGGCGCAAGATCGCCCGGGCCGTCACCGACCCCGGCAGCGAGGTGCGCGCCGACGATGAGGCCAAGCCCGGCGTCACGAACCTGCTGCGCGTCTACTCGGCGCTGACCGGCGAGTCGATCGCGTCGATCGAGGCCCGCTACGGCAGCGGCGGATACGGCGCGTTCAAGAAGGACCTGGCCGAGATCGTCGTCGACACCTTCACGCCCATCAGGGAGCGGACCGAGGCCATCCTCGCCGACACCGACGGCCTGGACAAGATCTTGGCCGACGGCGCGGCCCGGGCGGGCCACGTGGCGCGCGGGACCATGGCGATGGTCCGTGACCGGGTGGGCTTCGTGCCGCGCCTGGACGCAGCCGACCGCGCATAGGACCGGCCCAGCGCGCGGGCCCGGCGCAGCGCGGGTGACCGGCCCGGCGCGCGGCTCCGGCGCAGCAGGCGTGACCGGCCCGGCGCGCGGGCCCGGCGCAGCGCGCGTGCGGGCCCGCGCGCGCTGATCCCGATGATGCTTAACGAGCCCTTCCGGGAGCTGACCCCGAGGCGGATCGCCTCCGCAGCAGGATGAGCACGATCGCGGCGGCGGCGGCCGACAGGATCAGCGCGATGGACGCGACGGCCAGCCCGCCGGGGATCTTCGTGGCCGTGATCGTGCCGGACATGACCGGTGGCCGGTTCGCTCCCGCCTTGCCCGCCACAGGCTGGCCCGGCTGCTTGGCGGACGGCGCAGGTGACGTCAGCGGGGGGACCAGCGTGCCGATCGGCTTTACCTTCCCGTCCAGCGCGAAGCCCCAGTTCAGCAGGCTCTTGGCGTAGGTCACCTCGCTCAGCGCGGGGCAGTGCAGCAGCGTCACGATGAGGGTGACACCGTTCCGGCGAGCCATCCCGACGTAGGTGGCCCCCGCCGCGTTGGTCCAGCCGACCTTCCCGCCGATGCCGCCCGGGTACTGGATGAGCAGCTGGTTCTGGTTGTACAGCGTTTCGCTCTTGTGTGCGGTGACGGGGAAGGTCGCCAGCCGTGCCTGGTCATACCGCATGAAAGCGGACATGGCCAGCGCCTGCCGGGCGATCAGCGCCAGGTCGTAGGCGGAGACGTGCTGGCCGGGAGCATCCAGGCCGTTCGGATCCGCGGCCTTGACGTCGTAGGCCTGCAGGTGGTGCGCTTCCGCATTCATCAGCGCGATGCCGGTGCTCAGCGACCCGGCGGCCTGGGCCAGGGCGATCGCGGCGTCGTTGGCCGAGATCAGCAGCAGCGCGTTGAACAGATCCGACACCTTGTACTGCTGCCCGCGGACCAGCCCGGCGACGTTCGGGGTCACGCTGGTGGCCTGCCGCGACGCGGTGACCATGGCGTCCGGGTTCAGCAGTGGGATCAGCGTGATGGCGGTCAGCATCTTGAGCGTGCTGGCCGGCCTTAGCAGGCCGTGCGGATCCTTGGCCGCGAGGACCTGCCCCGTCCCGGCGTCGGCGAGCACATACGCCGAGGCCGGGACGCTGGGCAGCCGCGCGGACCCGGCCGGTTCATCCACAATCACGCCCCGCCCGGCCAGCCGGGCGCCGCCCACCGTGCCCGGGCTGGCGGGCTTCGGGCCGGCGTCAGCCTGCTGCAGCAGGCTGGCGGCCGCCGCCTGCTGCTGGGCCGATTCGGCGCTGCTGGCCGGGGCAGTCGCTGGACTGCTCGCCGACGCACTCCCGCCCGAGGTGCCGGCCCCGGCTGAAGCGCGGGTTCCAGTGGGGGCGCCGCTCCCGCCGGCCGCTCCCGTCCCGGGGAGGCTACCGCCGGCCGGCCGGCCCACAGCCGGGCTGGCCACCCGGGCCTGCTGCGCCTGAGCTGGCACGCTCAGTGACACCGCGCCGGCCACCGAGCAGGCCGTGAGCAGCGCCCCACCTCTGAACAGAGCCGTGCGGATACGCTCTGTCACCGATCTCCCCTCGCGTTCACCGGTTTTCTCCCGCTCTCGTTGACCTGCGCTGTCGCTGCCCGCGCCCATAAGGGCCAGACCATCCCTGTTTGTCCGCGCGGTCCTACCCTTAACCTGTGGCTATGGA
>JBEKCN010000941.1:0-2692 GCA_050014855.1 Streptosporangiaceae bacterium
GTGACCGGCCTGGTCGATGCGTTCAGCTACCTGACCCTCGGGCATGTCTTCGTGGCGAACATGACGGGCAACGTCGTCTTCCTTGGCTTTGCCCTCGCCGGCGCCCCGGGCTTCTCGATCACCGCATCCCTGGCCGCAGTGGCCGCATTCGGCGTCGGCGCCCTGCTCGGCGGATTGGCCGGCGCCCGGTACAGCGCGCACCGCGGACATCTCTTCCAGCTCGCCACGGCGCTGCAGGCGCTGTTCCTCGCGGCCGCTGTCCTGCTGGCCGCCTTCAGCAGCACCCCCATGACGGCCGGCTTCCGCTACCCGCTCATCGTGGTCCTGGCTATCTCCATGGGAATTCAGAACGCGGCCGCCCGTAAGATCGCCGTCCCCGACCTCACGACCACGGTGCTGACCCTCACCCTCACCGGGATCGCCGCGGACAGCAAGCTGGCCGGCGGCAGCGGCTCGAAAGCAGGGCGCCGGCTGACGGCGGTGGCCGCCATGCTGGTCGGCGCCCTCATCGGTGCCGTGCTCGTCCGGCACACGCAGATCTATCTCCCGCTCCTGATCGCCTTTGTCATCATCACTCTCGCGGCGCTGACGGCCCACACGCTCGGAAGAACGGACCCGGCATGGGTTCACCCGCCGGCGTAGATCGCCCGCGGAAATGAACCGGTGAGTCTGGGGGAAGCCAGACGTCGGCCCCGGAAGAATTCCGCAGCCGCATCTCATCCGTGCAGATCGCCGTGGTCGAAGGCGGCCCGAGGGCTCGGCGACCTGGAGTCCGGCGCGGTGGCGAGCCTCGTGTCGGCCGAATTCTCCATCGTGTCCGGCGGTCTCGCCTGCATCGCCGGAGCGCTCCTGCTGACCGCCCTGCTGCCCGGCTTCCGCCATTACGGCAGTCGCTCGAATCCAGCGCAGTCAGCGACCGGGAGTTTCGGGTAGCGCGGAAATCTGCTATCCCATGCCGCGCGGGTGCAGCGCACATAAGCCGTACCGCGACGGGTCTCGTTGAGCTTGGCGTACCGGCAGGACTCGCAGAGTCCGGGGTCGGCCCCCAGCTTCCGCCAGGCCGGGTCAGCTGGCTCGGGCATGGCCTGTCCCGGCGCTGGCCCGGGCAGCCCGGCGTCCGATCCGATACCCGTCACTTTTCCTATCCTTACCGGTCCAGGAAATGGCTGCGAATACGCGACATTATCTTCTTTCAGCAACCGGCCACAGCCGTGCGGCCCTGGGCCTCGAACCACACGGTGACCGGTGACTGATCAAAAACCAAGCCCGGCCGCCGACAATCTGCTGCGCAGGTGCCGCCGCCTTTACCTGCCAGGTAATCGACCGTGCCGGGTCATCAGCCCCATTCTCGGAAGAGCAGCAGTGCCGTCGACCGGACTGCGCCAGCCTGGGCTACTGGGGCGCGTCGGCCAGTGGCACTGTTGCCCTGCGGGCAGCGCTCGCCGTCCTCGCCCCGCTGGCCGCCATCCTGGTGTGGGCGCGCGTGGGCACGACCACCGCGCGCCAGCCGGCCCGTTCTCCGGGCCACCGCCGCAGGACGACCAGGTCCGGACACGATAGATTGCGTATCTCGTGGAGCTGGCACAGTGACGATGCGTCCAGGTAATCAGTCCGCGCCGTTCCGGACCGCGACCGCGGCGGCGGAACTCGGCACCGGGGCGGACGGGAGCGGCGGCGTGGGTGAACGCGCTGTCTGGTCCGGTGCGATCGCCCCGGGCTGGGACATCGCAGCCAACGCGAACGGCGGATACCTGCTGGCCATCGCGGCCCGGGCACTCGGCGCCGCGCTGGGCCGCCCCGACCCGGTGACCATCTCCGCGCACTACCTCGCGCCGGGCAGGCCGGGTGAGGTGACGATCCGGACCGAGGTCATCAAGCAGGGGCGGAGCCTCGGCTCTGGCACCGCCACCCTGCTGGCCGCCGGGCGCCCCCTGCTGAGCTGCATCGGGACCTTCGGGGAGCTCACCGGCGCGGGCGGCCCCGAGGTCGTTGACCGCGCTCCCCCGGCCATGCCCGATCCCGGGGACTGCCTGCCGGTGGAGGCGACCAGCACCTTCCCGCCGCCGTTCATGGGGAAGGTCGAGCTCCGGCTGCACCCGGAAGACGGCCAGTTCCTCCGGGGCCAGCACACCGGGCAGGCGCTGATGCGGGGCTGGTTCCGGCTGCGCGACTATGAACCGGCCGACACCATCGCGCTGCTGTGTGCCGCCGACGCCTTCCCGCCCACCGCCTTCAACGCCGGCCTGCCGATGGCGTGGACGCCCACCATCGAGCTCACCGTGCACGTCCGCGCCCGGCCGGAGCCAGGCTGGCTGCGGTGCACGTTCGCCACCCACTTCGTCACCGGCGGTTTCCTCGAAGAGGACGGCGAAATCTGGGACCGGACCGGGCGTCTGGTCGCCCAGTCGCGCCAGCTCGCCCTGGTGCCACGCACGCCGCCGCCGCCCGGGGGGCCGTCCGGGCCGCCGGCGGGGTGAGCGGACGCGGGCCGGGCGGCGCCGGAAGAAGGCCGGAACCGGCACGCCCATAGTGGGGAGCCTGCACGGGCGGGGTGCATCGGCTGCGTGTCCGGGTTCTGGCTATTTGGGGCCTTACGTAGGACGTTCGGCACTTCTAGCATCCGGCGTCCTGAGTTGAGTCGGAGTGAGGTCATATTCAGTGACACGATGGGAGACGGACATGAGATATGTCC
>JBEKCN010000942.1:0-3817 GCA_050014855.1 Streptosporangiaceae bacterium
CGCCACCGGGCTGAGGTCCTGCCGCGCTGGGCGGCGCTGGCATGACGGTTCCGCCGTGCGCGCATGGCTTGTCCCCTAGCTATGTCCCAGTGCCCGGTACCGGGAGTTAGCCCCGCGGCCGGCGGGCCGGTCCTGCCGGGCCCGTCACGTCATATGACTTAATGTAGTCGGCTAATTACATCTGTATATGACGGGCAGCCTGACGGCGGCCGCTGACCTGCCGGTGACGTCACCTCGCAGGCTCCGGGCCTGCCTTGGCCGCACCCTGCGATGAACAGGTCCGCGAGCGCCTGATCTTCGGCCCCGGGGCCGCTGTAATTACCGCCTCGGCACGGCGATCGCAGACACAACCATCGGAAAATACGGTGGGTCCCGTTACGCTGCCGGTAACGGGGGCGCACGCGGCGGCCCACCGGGCAGGAGGAATGGCGATGGCCAAGGCGAACGGCAACCGGCCGGGCAAGAAGCAAACGGCACGGCTCCCTCGCGATGTCTACGAGAAGGAGCTGTACCGGCTGCAGGCCGAGCTGGTCAAGATGCAGGAGTGGCTGCGCTCCGAGGGCGCCCGCATCGTGGTCATCTTCGAGGGCCGGGACGCGGCGGGCAAGGGCAGCACGATCAAACGCGTCGCCGAGTACCTCAACCCCAGGCTGGCCAGCATCGTGGCCCTGCCCGCTCCCACCGAGCGCGAGCGCACCGAGTGGTACTTCCAGCGGTACGTCAGCCACCTGCCCGCCGCGGGGCAGCTGGTCCTGTTCGACCGGAGCTGGTACAACCGCGCTGGCGTCGAGCACGTCATGGGTTTTTGCACCAAGGAGGAGTACAGCCGGTTCCTGCACCAGTGCCCCATCTTCGAGCGGCTGCTGGTCGAGGAGGGCATCCTGCTGCGCAAGTACTGGTTCTCCGTCAGCGACGAGGAGCAGCAGCGCCGGTTCAAGTCGCGGCTGGAGGACCCGATGCGCCGCTGGAAGCTGTCCCCCATGGACTTCGAGTCCGTCACCCGGTGGGAGGACTACTCCCGGGCCAAGGACGAGATGTTCGTGCACACCGACATTCCGGAGGCGCCCTGGAACGTCGTGGAGAGCGACGACAAGCGCCGGGCGCGGATCAACATGATCGCGCACCTGCTCAGCACGATCCCGTACCACGACGTGAAGCTCGCCCCGCTGCGGCTTCCGTCCCGGCCGCCGTCCCGCGGGTATATCCGCCCGGCGCGGGACCCCCAGGTGTACGTGCCGGATCACGCCGCCCAGCTGGTCTAGGGTCGGGCCAACTGCGCCCGCGGGCTCATCCGGCCACGATTCCCTCCGCTGGGCGGCCGTCTTCCAGGTAGACCAGCCCGCGCCCGGCGCACGCGGCCCGGATCCGCCGCCGGATGGGGCCCCGCAGCAGGGTCAGCGCCTCGGCCAGGCTGGCCAGCCGGTACTCGGCGATCTCCTCCGGCTGCAGCACGATCGCGGCCAGGCGCTTGCGGCTCAGCGGGCCGCAGTCGAACAGGAACCGGATGCCGCCCGGGCGGCCGGGCCGGGGGCGGCGGAAGTCCATGCAGGCTAGCCGGCCACGGCGGACCTCGAGGCCGCATTCCTCGCGCACCTCGCGCTGGCACGCCTGCCAGGGTGTTTCGCCGTCGTCCTCCATCACCCCGCCCGGGATCGTCCAGCCCGATTTGTAGGTCGGCTTGAGGATCAGCAGCCGGCCCGCGCGGTCGAAGATGACCGCCCCGGCCGATACCGGGATCCTCGGCAGCGCGAGCTCCGCCGGAGCCGCCGCATCTTCCGTGCTCACGGCGCCCACCCTACGGTCCCGCGCGAAGGACTGGACGCGTGCCCCGAGCCGCCTGACCCTGTGCACTTTGAGGGATCGTGCGAATTCGTTGCGTTATATCGCCGCGGGTACTGAATCTCACCCCCCGGGGTCGCCGCGCGCCGCCGGTGACGGCAGGGGGCCGTATGGTTGCCGATGCTCTCTTCGGGTCGGTGGCGTCTGCGGGCAGGCAGGGGCACGGGCAGCGACAGCGAAACGTGACCTTTGCCTGGGGCAGCAAGCCCGTCGGCAGGTGTATAAGGATTGCTGTGGGCCTGCTGAGAGCGTCGGTGACGGTCCCCGAGACAACGGGGGCCGGGTACACGGTCGTCGTGCTGACCGGTGAAGTGGACGCGACAAACAGCGAGGAACTGTTCAACATCCTGGAGTCGGTCGTCCTGCAGCGGCCGAGGCTGCTGATCGTCGACCTGTCCGACCTGAGCTTCATGGATTCCACCGGGCTGCGGATGCTGCTGCGCGCCACCCGGGAACTCGACCAGCAAGGCGGCGTGCTCAGCCTGGCGTCGCCGCAGGCTTCCGTGGGCCGGGTCCTGCAGCTGACCCACGCCGATCAGCTGATCCCGGTCTACGACAGCGTCGCGGACGCGATCGCCGACGCGTAGCGCGCCGGATGCCGCACACTTGTACCCGTGCAATCCAACAACCGGGCGGCGCGGCGGCACCCCGCGGGTGCGCCGCCAGAGACAGACAGCGCGAAACGCGATATCGGGCGGCTGCTGGTTTCCTGCCCGGACCGGCCCGGCATCGTCGCGGCCGTGTCCCGTTTCCTTTTTGACGCCGGGGCCAACATCCTGGAGTCCCAGCAGCATTCGACGGATCCCTCCGGGGGCACGTTCTACCTGCTGGTCGAGTTCCATTTGCCTGGATTCGGCGTCGCGATGGAATCGTTTTCCATGCGGTGGAAAATGACCCAGGCCGCGGAACTCAAGCGGATGGCCATCTTCGTCTCGAAGGCCGACCACGCCCTGCAGGAACTGCTGTGGCGCGCGCATTCCGGCGAGCTGAACGCCGATATCCGGATGGTCATCTCCAACCATCCCAATCTCGCCGAAACCGTTGCTAGCTGGGATATCCCGTTCCATTACGTGCCGACCTCCCCGGAGACCAGGAATGAGGCCGAGGTGGTCCAGCTGAAGCTGCTGGCCGCCGAGGACGTCGACGTGGTGGTCCTCGCCCGGTACATGCAGATCCTGTCGGCCGGGTTCCTGGACGGCTGCGCCGCCCCCGTCATCAACATCCACCACAGTTTCCTGCCGGCGTTTGCCGGGGCGAACCCGTATCAGGCGGCCGCCGACCGCGGCGTCAAGCTCATCGGCGCCACCGCGCACTATGTGACCGCCGAGCTCGACGCGGGGCCGATCATCGAGCAGGACACGGTCCGGGTCGACCACCGGTACACCGTGTCCGAGCTGCGCAAGCTCGGGCGGCACGTGGAGCGTTCGGTCCTGGCCAGGGCTGTCGCGTGGCACCTGGACGACCGGGTCATCGTGCACCAGAACAAGACGATCGTCTTCGCCTGAGCCCTTGCGGCCGGAGCCTGCCGGGCACGGCTGGTAGCTGCTGAGTTGCCGTGCGCGGGCCGGCAGAGGATAAAGGAAAGGGTGGATGGCGATTCCGGTGAGCTGAGCAGCAGGGTTCAGGCTCGCCTGGAGCAGCTGGGCGAGCGGATGGCTGAGCTGCGGGAACGGATCGGGGAACTCACCAGCCAGCCGGCCCAGCACGGGTCGACGGCCGAGCAGGCCGAGCGGGCCCAGCAGCACGCGGCGGAGGCGCTGGCCCGGGCCCAGGAGGCACGCCAGCACGCCTCCGCCGCTTACGAGCATTCGGCCGCTGCCCATGACGCCGCGGCCGCGCAGCACGAACTGCTCGCCGGCGGTGAGCTCAGCGATGCTGCCGACCATCGCCGCCGGGCCCGCGAACACCGGGACATGTCCAGCGCGGACCGTGCGCTTTCCCGTACAGAGGGCGTGTGACCCGCGGGCACGCGGGGAGA
>JBEKCN010000943.1:0-2672 GCA_050014855.1 Streptosporangiaceae bacterium
ACATGAACGCGAATGCAAAGAATACTCGCTGTCAAGCGTGCTTGGCAAAGCAAGTGGATTACGGCGCCGGAGGCACGGCCGGACGCGGGCCGGAGACCCGCGGCGGCGTCCCGCCAGGGAAAGTTGTGACATAAGACTTTCTGAGAGCGTACAGTGACTAAGTGTAACGGAAAAATATTGCGACCACCTTGCCGTGCCGCAGCAGAACGATAACCTCACTTTTATGGGACACCGGGGCACGGAAGGCGCTCGCACGCCCGACGGCCGGCAGAGCCAGCGGTCCGGCCGGCCTCGGTCATACTCGCCTTCCGCCGCGCTGGACCCGGGCTCGGCGAACGGCGCGGGCACGCCCGGCGGCACCGTCGGTGCCGGTGAGGGCCCCGGCGACGACGAAGCGGGTTACGGCAGCGGCGAGTGGCCTGCCGCCCCCTGGGCGGGCGGCCCGGCCGCCCGCGGGCCGGCTCGCGGCTTCCCGCCTGTGCCCGGCCAGCCCGACCCCAGCTACCCCGAGCACGACTTCGATACCTGGAATGACCCTCCAGGGGCTGGCGACCAGCACACGGCCGCCACATCCGGGCAGTGGGACACTCCGGCGAGCACTGGGCACGGCGCCCCCGGTCATTGGGACGCCGCGCCGGTCGCGGAATGGGAGTCCACCGGAACGCCGGATCTGGCTGGCGACGGCGACGGCGACTGGGCAGAACCCGGGCGGACCGGGGAATGGGCGGGCAGCCAGACCGGTGAATGGGCTCGCGCCGATGAGGGCGGCCACGCCGGCGCTAGTGCGGGCCACCTGGGTCAAAGTGGGCACTGGGATCAAGGTGAGCACTGGGATCAGAATGAGCGCTGGGATCCGGGGGACGGCAGGGGGTCGCGGCCCTGGGGAGAGGGCAGCGGTCACTGGGACGCACCGTACGGCCGGTTCGACGAGCACGGTGACTGGCACGGCCCGGCGGAGGGCGACGGCCGCGAGGGCTACGACTACGTGACGAGCGGCCACGATTACCCGGCGAACGGTCACGATGAGGGCGCCCGGTACGCCGGCGGCTACCAACGGGCCGATTTCGCCATCGCCGGCCGGGACGAGATCGGCGACTGGAGATCAGGGGGCCCGGGCGGCGGCCCGCAACCTGGTCCGACGGGTGGTGCGAAGTCTGGCGAGGACCAGCCCCAGCAGAGCGGGCCCGGGCGGGCCGCCGCCCGGAAGGTGGCGGCCCGCGGATCACGCAACAGGACGGCCATCCTGGCCGCCGCGGCCGTGGTGGTCGTCGCCGTCCTCGCCGCAACGGCCTACGTCCTGCTGGGCCGGCATTCGCGTCATCCGGCCACGGCGGCTCCGGTCACGTCCGCGCCCAAGCTGCCCACGCCCACGGCGTCCGTCACCTCCGGCGCGGCCAATCTCGGCAAGTGGGGCTACATCACCAGCCGGGCCACGGACACGGCGCCGCTGACCGTCGCCGAGCTTTACCCCGCGCAGTTCCTGATCAACGGCAGCTCCTTCGTCCGGACCACCGACCGGGCTGACACCAACTGCGACCAGGGCCTGTTCGGCCCGCAGCTGCAGAACGCGGCCAAGGTGTACGGCTGCACCCAGGTGGTCCGGGCCAGCTACATCTCCGTCGATCAGACCATGATGGGCACCATCGGCGTGGTCAACCTGTCCAGCGCCAACGATGCCGCCAAGGCCGGGACCGCGTCCGGATCAAACGACTTCGTCACCCCGCTGAACGGCACGACCGGGCCGACGAAGAACCTGAGCCAGGGGACGGGCGTCGTCCAGGCCGAGTACAAGGGCCACTACCTGATCCTGATCTGGGCCGAGTTCGCGAACCTCAAGGCCCCGTCGACCCAGACGCAGCGCAACCAGCTGGAGCAGTTCGCATCGGATCTGATCTCCGGCAGCGCAAACATCGCGCTGAGCAACCGCATGGTCAACGGCAAGGCCGAGGCCACGGGACGTCCCGGATAGAGCTTCGCGGCAGGCCGCCAAGGCCAGGGGCACCCGGGCGGCAGGACCCGGGCGGCGTCAGGCCAGAGGAGCGGACCGGACCTGGCGCGTCTCGGCCGCCCGGGCGGCGAGCTCTGCCGGAGGCGGATAGCGCACCTCGGCCAGGCAGAGACCATGCGGCGGCACGACCCGCACGGCGGAATCACGGATGGCCGCCGCCAGCACCTGGCCGGGCCAGCTCTGCTCCCGGCGCTCCTCCCCCACCGCGAGCAGCGCCCCCACCAGTGCCCGGACCATGTTGTGGCAGAACGCATCGGCCACCACGGCCGCCACGGCCACCCCGTCATCGTCGCGCGCCCAGTCGAGCCGGAGCAGCCGCCGGACGGTGGTCGCTCCTTCCCGGCGGCGGCAGAAGGCGGCGAAATCGTGCTCACCGACCAAGGCGGCGGCCGCGGAGTTCATCCGGTCCACGCTGATCCGCCGCGGATACCACAGGGTCTCGTTCCGGCGCAGGGGGTCCGCCGTGGCCGGGTCGTCGCAGACCCGGTACGAATACCGGCGCCAGAGCGGCGAGAACCGCGCGTCGAAGCCGTCCGGGGCCGGGGCCAGACCGTGCAGCCGGACATCGCCCGGCAGCACCCCGGCCAGCGCCCGGGCCGCGCTGTCCGCCGCGGCGGGCCAGGCACCGCCGGGCACGTCGGCGTGCGCCACCTGGCCACGCGCG
>JBEKCN010000944.1:0-2672 GCA_050014855.1 Streptosporangiaceae bacterium
CAGCCCTAGCGGGCTAGCAGCCCCAGCGGCCTGGCAGCCCTAGCGGGCTAGCGGCCCCAGCGGCCTGGCAGCCCTAGCGGGCTAGCAGCCCCAGCGGCCTATCCGGTGCCGGACGGCGGGTAACGACCGCGCCGTGAAATAGCGCATCGGATGGGCCAGCCGAAATAGCCGAATCGTGGGCGCCGATGAAGCAGCCATGGACGGGCGGAGACGAACGGCGGCGGCTGGGACGCGCTAGAAGCCGGCGTCCTCGGCGCGCTTGCGGGAGGCCTCGATCTCCGCCTCCGCTGCGGCCCGGTCAGCCCATGCCGCCCCCTCGACCGACTTGCCGGGCTCCAGGTCCTTGTACACCTCGAAGAAGTGCTGGATCTCCAGCTTGTCGAATTCCGAGACGTGGTAGATGTCGCGCAGGTGCTCCCACCGGGGATCACTCGCCGGCACGCATAGCACCTTGTCGTCACCGCCCTTCTCGTCCCGCATCCGGAACATCCCGATGGCCCGGCAGCCAATCACGCAGCCCGGGAAGGTCGGCTCGTCCAGGATGACCAGCGCGTCGAGCGGGTCGCCGTCGTCGCCCAGGGTGCCCTCGATGAACCCATAGTCAGAGGGGTACCTGGTGGAAGTGAACAGCATCCGGTCGAGCCGGATCCGCCCGGTGGCGTGGTCCATCTCGTACTTGTTCCGCTGGCCCTTCGGGATTTCGATGATCACTTCGAACTCCACGATGCTGCCCTCACACCTCGCGCGGTAGATGGTTGACTCGATTGTCCCCGATGCCGCCGCACAATAGAGCACCGGCCGTCTGTTCCTACAATCGGGCGTCTGTCTGTTCCTACAATCTTGCATCCGGAAAGGTGGATGGGTCGTGCTGCGCAGCACACGGGGAGTGGCCTTGATCACGCTGGCCCTGCTCAACGTGTTTACGCTGGCCGCTGGGGTGGTCCTGGCGCGCATGCTGCCGCCACGGCTGGCCCTGCTCAAGCCGGTCCGGGTGGCCGACCGGCCCGAGGTGCGGGCCGACCCGGTGCTGGGCAGCGCTGGCGGAGGCCCGATGCCCACCAGTTCGGGGCTGAACAGCGCGCTGACCGGCACCTTGTCCTCCGCCTCGCTGGGATCCGGGGTGGCGGCCGTCGTGGCGGACGCCTCGGGGAACGTGGTTTACTCCCGCAACGGCAGCGAGCCGGCCAGGCCGGCGTCCACCGAGAAGATCGCCACCGCGATCGCGGCCCTCGATGTCCTCGGCCCCGGCGCCCGGTTCAGCACCCGGGTGGTCAGCGGCCCGGGAGACAGCATCGTGCTGGTTGGCGGCGGCGACCCGACGCTCGCGGCCGGCTCCCCGCCGGCGTCGGACTATCCGCAGCCCGCCACGCTGAAGGAGCTGGCCGCCAGGACCGCCAGCGCGCTCAGGGCCGAGCACCGAAGCCAGGTCGACCTCGACTACGACACCTCGCTGTATACCGGGCCAGGGACGGCCCCTGGCTGGCCGCAATCGTACGTGACCAGCGGCGACGTCACCCAGATCACCTCGCTTGAGGTGGACCAGGGGCGGCTGACCAGCAGCGGTGCACCGGAGGACGCGGACGACCCGGTGAACTTCCAGCCCCGGTCCACCGATCCCGTGGGCATGGCTGTCTCCGCGTTCCAGGGCTATCTGGCCCGCGACGGCATCAGCGTGACGGGCACCCCCTCGGCGACGGCCGTCCCGGCCCGGGCCGCGGGCCTCGCCTCAGTCAGCTCGCCCCCGCTGTCGGCCCTGGTCGAGTGGATGATGCTGGAGAGCAACAACGTGATCGCGGAAAACCTGGCCCGGCACGTCGCCATCGAGATGGGAGATCCGGCGTCCTTCGCCGGCGCGGCCGCGGCCGAGACCGCCGTCCTGCGGCGCCTCGGAGCCGGAACCGGGGTGCGGCTGGTCGACGGGAGCGGCCTGTCGCCGGAGGACAACATCGCTCCTGACACCCTCATCCGCCTGCTGGGCATCGCTGCCTCGCCGGAGCACGCCACCCTCCGTGCGGCGATCACCGGGCTGCCCGTGGCCGGATTCTCCGGCACCCTGTCCGCGGGCCAGAGTGTCTTCGGCTCGATCGGCGGCCCGGCACGCGGCGTAGTCCGGGCCAAGACCGGGAACCTTTCCACGGTGGCCGCCCTGGCCGGCTTCGCCTACGACGCCGACGGCCGGCTGCTCGCCTTCGTGTTCAACGCGGCCAATATCCCCAGCGCCGCTGACCTGCAGACAGCCGCCGACACCCTCAACGGTGCCGCAGCGGTGATCGCGTCCTGCGGCTGCCGCTAAATACTGCACCGGGCTCCGACCACGGCGCGCCACAACGTACGGTGGAGGGGTGAACAACGGGCAGATGATCGACTGGGACCTAGCCGTGTCCACCGGTGTCCGTTGGGCGCGCCCCGGACCCCAGGTGAGCCTGGCTGAGGCGCGGCAGACTGTCGCGGAGCTCCGTGAGCTGGCTGCCGCGGTTGAGCGCCCTGTGCGCGAGGTCACCGGCCTGCAGAGCAAGGTGGCGCCGGGCAAGGTCGCGGTGGTGGACCGGGCCGGCTGGATCCGCGCCAACGTGGACGGCTTCCGGGTCGTACTCGATCCGCTCGCCGAGCAGATGCGCCAGCGCAGCCCCGCCGCCAACGCCAACGGCCTGGTGGTAGGGGTCGGCTCGCGT
>JBEKCN010000945.1:0-2670 GCA_050014855.1 Streptosporangiaceae bacterium
GAGAGCGCAGTCTGATAAGCCCCTGCTTCTAGGGTAGTGGTGCAGTTTGATTCCCAGAGGATACACTCGTTGGATGAACCTGCTCCGAGAGCTGCGCGAACAAATCAGACGTAGGGCGACAGCCGAAGCGCTAACTCAAAAGAGGACGTGGTGGGTTACAGTCCTGTTCAAACTTGTCGGTTAGCAAGCTTTCCGGCACGTGGATTATCACTGTCCTGTTTTATCTGCCAAGATCGCCACAAGCCGAAATCACTTTTTCTCCGTAGCTTCAGTGACGATGCGCGCGGCGTTTTGGGCGAAGTCCTGGAGCTTGCACTTGTGCGCGTTGAACTGCTGTTGGATTTGAGCCTGTGCCTCTGACGACCCACCCGCCCATGCGTCGATGCGGCGGAAGCCTGCTCCTGGGCGTTGGGGCTGGCGGATTATGTGAAACTGCATGTTGCAGAACTCGCACACTCCGAGCACTGGAATGTTATTGCGGCGCTCGACGATCCGGAGCTTTCGTTTTGCCATGCCCCATCCTGCCACAGCCCGCGCCTGCCCGTCACGTCCCATCACTGCTTGTGGAAAGCAAACTGCAACCACGACCCTTCTAGGGGGGAGGCGGTTTTTTCTTGCCCACTTGCTTCAAAAAGAGCGCCGCAATCCGTTTTTCTATATGAACAGCTAATGTTCGCTTTTCATTCGCCATTGCAACAAAAGCCAAGAATGCGAAAATTTCCCGTTCGTAGCGGTTCTTGGGCTGTGGCGGGCTATTTGCAATCAGTGTCTGGCATTTTGACCGGCCCCTCCCCGGCGCGTGTGTGGGCGGAGACGAAGCCGTGCAAGTGGCGTTTTCATCGGTACACACACCTGATGTGAGCGTGTGCGTACCGATGATTCGGCCATTTTTGGCTTATGTGACTACCGCCTCAAGCTCCACGGCGGCATCTTCGAAAGCACCCAGCGTGGGGCAGCCGTTTCTGAGCCAGTCGAAGATGAAGACGCGCCGGTGCTCCGCCGCAAGGTCCAGCGTAGGTACGTTGAAAGAGGGGTCAGCAGGTTTCCCGGTGCCTTGTTCAAGAACGATGGACGTGAGGAGCGGTAGCTCGTTTTGCTGACAGTACGCTAGAATCTTCCCTAATGGCCTAGTCATCGTCCATCGGGGGAGTCCCGTCATCTTCTCCATCGTGTCGTAACTAAGGACTTGCTGTGTTCTCGCGGCCAGCACGAGCACAGGCCAAAATTGCATGGCTCTTTGGGCATTTGTCATCTGGTCTTATCCTCTGCGGCGGCCTGGATTGTTGCACCGGCGCAAAGATATATACCGGGTTTTCGGGACCCTCCAAAACCTATTTAGAAACATCAGTTTACTGTCTGTGCGTCTTTGGAACGCCCGATAGTACTTGCCATTGGACCGCGTAACCTTGCCCCGACTCGCACAATTTGGCACTTTGTTCGCGGGGACGCCACACCACGCTTATATATATGTGCGTGTGTGGTGACTTGTCCCTCTACAAACACTCCCACTATCTCCCTTCGGGAGAGAGATAGTGTGAGGTCTGTTTTTGTCGCGTGTGTGGTTACGGCATGATGCCGCCATTTGCCTGAAGCAGCTCGTATTTGTGCCGCCGCACCCACTCCGCTGAGCGCGGCATATCCGCGTCCTTGAGCATTGCGGACAACTTGGCGTTGGGGACTTTGACGTTGGCTTTGATGAAAGCAAGTGCAGCTTCGTCCTTTCCATCCTTGTTGCCTTTGAATGCCGCGCGGGACTGGAGGGTCACCGTAGCCGTAGCCGGGTCCGCCACGATATGCAAGCGGCAGTCCGGCCCGGACGTGACTTCAAACGGCTGCGATTGATAATCCCTTTGCTTGACGTTGGTAATGAAGGACGCGGACTTGTACGGCTCTGAGGGGTCCTGCAACCGCGTTGCCCAACACGACGACAGGAACGCGCCTAGCTCACCGGACCCGCGCATTGCGTTCTCAAGGGTCAGCTCGCCGGTGTCCTTCGTGCCCTTGGCGGAGTGGTGGAGCAAGAGCACGGAGACCGCGCCCTCTTTCATCAGCCGAAAGACGGACTCCGCAAAGACTCGCATGTCCTCCGATTTGTTCTCATCCCCTTTCAGGTAACGGACGGCGGTGTCAATGATGACGGCGGCCCCGGTCAGTTCTTCCGTGGTCAGCTCAGTGAGTTCTAGCTTTTCCATGTTCATGGTCCGGCAGAAGAGCGTTTTGCCCACGTAGGGCAACAGCCCGATGTTCTTTAGCCGGTCAGTGTAGGACCGGATGCCCATCTCCGGGCAGAGGTATATCACCCGCTCCGGCTGCTGTGTCACCTTGAAGTGGTCAAACAGTGGTTCCCCGGTGCATAGCGCGTGCGCCACGTTGAGGGCAATGAGGGACTTCCGCTGTGCAACCGGCGCGGCTAGCGCGGTGATGGCATCAACCTGGAGCCAACCGTCAATCAGGAAAGCGGCGGGCGGAGCGTTCTCCATCTCTTCCCGCGGTGTGGTAGTGTGTCCGCCACTCAACCGGCGGCTCCGGCTCAGCGGGGACCTTCTTACCGCCAAGGGTGACGTTAGGCTCTTGCTTACCCGCTGGATAGCGCCTCTCTATCCCGTGGCACATCTCCGTAAGGTCCTTGTCTGAGATGGGGACCTCACACATTGCGTCATTTATGGGCAG